>JBEHWP010000296.1:0-7486 GCA_040217665.1 Vulcanimicrobiota bacterium | reverse complement strand
AACAAAATCGGGAGAAATATATACAGGAGACAGCAGAAATAATTCTGTTCAGAAATTTGACAGTAACAGTAATTTTATTATGACATGGTGAGGAGATGGTTCCGGAGACGGGCAGTTTAACGGTATTAATAAGATTGCCTCGGACTCTAAAGATAATATTTATGTTGCAGATACTTACAATAACCGGATAGAGAAATTTGATTCTTCCGGTAAATTCATAACAAAATGGGGAGTGAAAGGAACAGGTGATCGTCAGTTTGATTCCCCCGGCAGCGTAACTGCAGACATAGAAGATAATATTTATGTAGCAGATACGGGAAATAATCGTATCCAGAAATTCGATTCTTCAGGTAAATTTATAGCAAAATTTGGAATAAAGGGAGCAAACATCGGGGAATTTATATCTCCCTCTGACATGTCGTCAGACTATGACGGAAATCTCTATGTTGCAGATACAGGAAATAATCGTATTCAAAAATTTGATTCTTCAGTTACTTTTATAAGCAAATGGGGAGAATTTTGAACCAGGACAGCAGAATTTTAGTATCTTCTGGCCTGTATTTTTTTAATGGAAAAGAAAGGATATTATTATGATAATCGAAGTGATATATATTCCTATATTATTGGCAGTTCTTACAATGACCGGTTTTATGACAGGTAAATATATGGCACAGGTTTTTAACGGAGAGAAAACGTTTCTCACACCGGTGTTAAAACCTGTGGAAAAATTCATATATTCTGTATGTTCTGTAGATGAATATGAGGAAATGAACTGGAAAACTTATACTTTTTCAGTAGTATTTTTCAGTTTTATGAATATAGCTTTTTTATTTCTGTTACAGTTAATGCAGGGCTATTTGCCTCTTAATCCGCAGAAATTTCCCGGCGTAAGATGGGATACGGCACTTAACACTGCTATATCCTTTGTTACAAATACCAACTGGCAGTCTTATGGAGGAGAGACTACAATGAGTTATCTCACTCAGATGCTCGGCCTTACAGTGCAAAATTTCCTTTCTGCCTCAGTCGGTATTGCTGCATCTCTTGCAATGATAAGAGGATTCATAAAAAAAGAGACGGAAAATATCGGGAACTTCTGGGTTGATTTAACACGTTCCACAATTTATATTCTACTTCCTATTTCTGTAGTTGTTGCCATTATTCTGGTTTTACAGGGTGTTCCTCAGACTCTGAGTCCTTACATAACAGCCCGGACTCTTGAAGGAAACAATCAGACAATAGCAGTCGGGCCTGTTGCATCACAGATTGCCATAAAACAGTTGGGAACAAACGGAGGAGGCTTTTTTAATGCAAATTCTTCTCATCCCTTTGAGAATCCCGATGGTTTAACTAACAGTGTCGAGGTCTTTTCCATAATATTTTTGTCGATTGCTCTCCTTTTTGCCTTTGGATTTATGATTAATAACAGTAAACAGTCATGGGCAATTTATTGGGCAGTTATGATAATTTTTATTCTCGGTCTTTCCCTGGCATTATGGTCAGAGTTTCAGGGAAACCCCATACTTGCAAAACTCGGTGTTTCCGGCGGAATGAATATGGAAGGAAAAGAAGTCAGATTCGGTATTATTCATTCTGTTCTCTGGGGGCATATGACTACCTGTACATCAAACGGTTCCGTAAACTCCATGCATGACAGCCTGTTACCTCTCACTCCTCTTATATATATGTTTAATATGGGTATAGGGGAGGTTCTGTTTGGAGGCCTTGGCGTGGGTCTGATTGGAATATTCTTTTATATAGTAATAACTATGTTCATTGCAGGGTTAATGATTGGAAGAACACCTGAATTTCTCGGCAAAAAACTCGGTGCTCTCGATGTCGTAATGGCTGCTGTAGGAGTTCTTATGTCTGCAGTTTCCATGCTTATATTTTCTGCTGTTGCCCTGTCAACATCTACAGGTATTTCTTCACTGAATAACCCTTCCTGTCACGGGCTATCAGAAATACTTTATGCATACTTTTCCGGTGCCGGAAATAATGGTTCTGCTTTTGCAGGGCTCAATGCAAATACTCCTTTTTATAACCTGACCATTGGCTTATTAATACTTACAGGTCGTTTTGCCACTCTGGTTCCTGGCCTTGTCGTTGCAGGTTCACTTGCAGGAAAGAGAATAGTTCCCGAAAGTTCTGCAACTTTTCCCACTACCAGCATAATTTTTGTAATTATGTTTGCATCTGTAATTTTAATAGTAGGAGCTTTAACATTTTTACCTGTCTTTGCCCTGGGGCCAGTGCTTGAATATCTTTTTATGCAGAAAGGATTGGTATTTTAGCAATCAGCAGCCGGCGGTCAGCAGTCAGCCGAAAATCTGATAGCTGATAGCCCATAGCTGATAGCTATAATAAGGTGAATTATTATGAAAAAAGAGAAAAAAACTATATTTCAAACAGGTTTATTAATGGAAGCTTTAAAGGAAGCATTTAAGAAACTTAACCCGCTGACATTAAAGAGAAACCCTGTAATGCTGATAGTGGAGATAGGTTCTATTTTAACAACAGTAATAGTTTTCTGTAATATATTCTCAGGTGAAAAATTTTCTTTTAATCTTCAGGTCAGTATATGGTTATGGTTTACCATAATATTTGCAAATTTTGCAGAATCTCTTGCAGAGATACAGAGTAAAGCAAGAGCAGAAACACTCAGAAAGGCAAGAAGCGAATTGTTTGCAAAAAAATTACTTTCTGATAACAGGACAGAACATGTTTCAGCCATGTCTTTAAGAAAAGATGATATTATTCTTATAGAAGAAGGAGACATTATACCCGGGGACGGTGAAATTATAGAAGGAACTGCCCTTGTAGACGAATCTGCCATAACAGGAGAATCTGCTCCTGTCATAAGAGAGTCGGGAGGTGACAGAAGCAGTGTTACAGGAGGAACGAAACTGCTTTCGGGAACTATTAAAGTAAAAATAACGTCCAATCCGGGAGAAACATTTATGGATAATCTGATTAAAATGGTTGAGAGTTCAAAAAGACAGAAAACACCGAATGAAATAGCCCTGGAACTTCTCCTTATAATTATGACACTTCTTTTTATAGTTGTTGTTTTTACCATTCCCGCCATAGCAGGCTATATGGGTGTTAAAATAGCCGTTCCTGTCCTTGTAGCACTTCTCGTATGTTTGATGCCAACAACTATCGGAGGACTTCTTCCTGCTATCGGTATAGCAGGTATGGACAGATTATTACAGTATAACGTTATTGCCGTGAGCGGCAGGGCAGTTGAAGCTGCAGGTGATGTGAATATAGTTCTTCTCGATAAAACCGGAACCATTACACTTGGAAACAGGATGGCTTCGGAATTTATCCCTTCTCATGGGATAGAACAGAGCAGGGTTTTAGAATCGGCATTATTTTCATCCCTTTCCGATGAAACACCTGAAGGAAGAAGTATTATTACTTTATGTAAAAAAGAAACTGGTAAGAAAGGCAGTGATATAAGAATACCCGAAGGAGCTACCTTTGTACCTTTTACCCCTCAGAGTAGAATGAGCGGAGTCGATATTAAAGACAGAAAAATACGTAAAGGTTCAATCGATGCCATAGAGGAATTTGTTAAATCCGGTGGCGGTAGTATTTCTGAAGAAATAAAACTTATAGTACATAATGTCGCAAAAAATGGAGATACTCCCCTTGTAATTTCTGAAAATAACAGTGTTTTAGGTGTTATAAGACTGAAAGATATAGTAAAAATGGGTATCAGGGAGAGGCTGGCACAGTTAAGAAAAATGGGTATCAAATCTGTAATGATTACAGGTGATAACCCTCTTACTGCCGCCTCAATAGCTGCAGAAGCAGGGCTTGATGATTTCCTGGCAGGGGCAAAACCTGAAACAAAACTCTCTATGATAAGGAAATATCAGACAGACGGAAACCTTGTGGCAATGATAGGAGACGGAACAAATGATGCCCCTGCGCTGGCCCAGGCGGATGTGGCAGTAGCCATGAATGCCGGCACACAGGCCGCAAGGGAAGCAGCCAATATGGTAGATCTTGACTCGAACCCTACGAAACTTCTGGATATTGTAGAAATAGGAAAACAGATACTCATTACCAGAGGGGCTCTTACAACATTCAGTGTGGCAAATGATGTGTCAAAATATTTTGCCATCATACCTGCCATGTTTGCAGTTCAGTATCCTGAACTCAATATTCTGAATGTTATGCACCTGGGAACTCCTTCG
This sequence comes from Vulcanimicrobiota bacterium, assembly GCA_040217665.1. Classification (GTDB taxonomy): domain Bacteria; phylum Vulcanimicrobiota; class SpSt-956; order SpSt-956; family JAKJGF01; genus CALARM01. The sequence continues at coordinate 3,278 of JBEHWP010000296.1, read as the reverse complement.
AGTGCCATTCTGTCTGCCGTTATTTTTAATGCCATAATTATTCCATGTCTTATTCCTCTTTCTCTCAGAGGTGTGAAATATGAGGCTAAATCCGTTACATCATTACTCAGGATGAATTTATTAATCTACGGTCTCGGAGGGCTTATACTGCCATTTATATGCATAAAGATAATCGACTTGCTGGTAGTCTTATTAAAACTGGTTTAGAAGCGACAATTAGATAACTGTCTCAAATATATTAAATCGTGACGCGTAACGCGTAACGCGTGACGCTAGGAAAGAGACTATTAATTAAATTCTATTCCTTAGGAGGATAAAATTATGAAACAGATTAAAACATCTTTTTTGATATTTATAATATTTTCAATTATAACAGGGCTCATTTATTCTCTTTTTATAACAGTTTTTGCACAGATTGTGTGCCCTTATAAAGCAAATGGAAGTTTACTTATTGTGAAAGGAAAAATTGCAGGTTCTGAACTTATCGGACAGAATTTTTCAAAACCTGAATATTTTCATGGCAGACCTTCGGCGGTAAATTATGACGGAGGTGGTTCAGGGGGGTCTAATTTCGGGCCTACGAATAAAAAACTGATCGACCGGGTAGAGGCCGGTATAAAACAGATAGAAGGAGAAAATAAAATCTCTTCCAGTGAAAAGATTCCTGCCGATCTGCTTCTTGCTTCCGCAAGCGGCCTTGACCCTCATATAAGTCCTGCCTCTGCTATGATACAGGTTAAAAGAGTTGCTGAAGCCAGAGGACTTTCCGAGGGAGCAGTTAATAATTTAATAAAGAAAAATACGGAAAATCAGTTTTTAGGACAGCAGGTTGTAAATGTTTTGAAACTTAATATAGCCCTTGATGAAATTTCTGCCGTGAAATGAGGCGAGAATTTTGGATGATATTTTAAAAAGACCGGATCCTGATCAACTGTTAAATCTCCTCAAAGATGAGGAGCATAAAAAAGAGCGTAAGAGAGGATACCTGAAGATTTTTCTCGGATATGTGGCAGGTGTGGGAAAAACCTATCGTATGCTTACTGAGGCCAGGCTGTTAAAACAAAAGGGACACGATGTTATTACAGGCATAGTGGAAACTCATCAGAGGGCTGAAACAGAAGCTTTACTTGGCGGACTGGAAATAGTGGCGAAGAAAAAAATAGATTATAAAGGTATATCCCTGGAAGAAATGGACCTTGATGAGATAATCAGGAGAAAACCTGAATATGTTCTGGTAGATGAACTTGCCCATACAAATGTCCCCGGCTCAAGACATGTAAAACGTTATCATGATGTGGAAGAATTGCTGAACTGCGGAATAAGTGTTTATACTACGGTTAATATTCAGCACGTTGAAAGTTTAAATGAAATTATATATCAGATAACACAGATAGAAGTAAAGGAAACAGTTCCTGACGGTATATTTGAAATGGCAGATAAGATCGAACTTGTCGATCTCCCTGTAGATGAACACCTTCAGAGACTCGGTGAGGGTAAGGTATATATACCTGAAAAGGCAAAGGTTGCTGCAGCGAAATTCTTCAGAGAAGGCAATCTTCTGGCTCTCAGAGAACTATCTCTAAGATATACGGCAAAACGTGTCGATGACGCCATGCTCTCTTATATGAAACTTCATAAGATAAAGGGTATATGGCAGGCCAATGCGAGACTTCTGGTATGTATAAGTCCGAGCCCAACTTCGGAACATCTCATACATATGACCCATAGATATGCAGATGATCTGAATGCAGACTGGTATGCAGTATATGTGGAATCTCCTGTTTCAGCAAGACTGAGGGACGAGCAAAAAAATGTTCTGGAAAAAAATATGCATATTGCCGAAGAACTGGGCGGTAAAGTTGTAAGGCTGAGCAGTATGAAACCTGCAGATGAGTTAATATCCTTTGCCAGAGGGAAAAATATAAATCTTATTATTCTTGGTTATACCAGAAAACCTTATATTGAAAGACTTCTGAAAGGCTCTATATTTAACGATATTCTGGAAAAAAGCAGCCCTATGCAGGTTCTTGTCGTTGATAGTACCGGTCCGACAAAGCAACATATCCAAAAGAAAATTATAAGAAAGCAGAAAATATCTTTTTCATGGAAATCTTTATTTATGCCTTTTTTTATTATACTCTTTACTACAGGTTTTTCCTATATTCTGAAACCTTTACTTACTATAACAGATATTCCTTTAATATTTATACTGGCAGTAATTTACAGCGGCGTTGTATCTGGCCTGTATGCAGGTATATTGTCATCATTACTGGCTGTAATCTGTTTCAATTTTTTCTTTGTAGAACCATATCTTACATTTTCTGTCAGAGATGTAAGGTTTATCGTTACATTTTTAGTTATATTTATTGTAGGTATTGTTACAAATATATTTGCCGAGTTTATCAGAAGACAGAATGAATTTTCCAGAAAAAGAGAGAGGTATATTTCTACTCTGTACCAGTTCAGTCGCAATCTTCTTTCATTTTCTGATTTAAAAGAACTGTTAAAATATACGGTAAAAGAAATATCCACTTTATTCGACCTTGATTCTGTAATACTTATACCTGATAGAGAACAAAAACTTACGTTAAGAGCAAAGAACAGAGGCAATATTGCTTTTGATGATCATGAAAAAAACGTTGCATCATGGGTCTTTTCTCATGGCGAACAGGCCGGCCTTGGTACGGAAACACTTCCTTCTGTGAAATGGAGGTTTATTCCTTTAAAAGTTAAACAGGGAGTCATTGGAGTCCTTGCTGTTTCTCCTCACAGAGAAGATTTTTATTTTTCCTCTGAAGAAGAATATCTTCTCGAATCCTTTGCCGGTATAATTTCCCCTGCCATTGCAAACAGTGTAGAGTTATAGATTTTTATATTATTCCTTTATTTTTACTTTGAGAGTGGCAGCAGCATCCGAATCGGGTGACGTATTTTCTACAAGGATAAATACATCTGTAATATTGGTGCCGAAATTATTTATAGTTTTTACTGCATTAACACCGGTTACTGCCTCTGGATTAACAGGACTGCAAACTCCATTAGTGCAAAAGGAAGGAAATATATATACTCTGCAGTTTGACGACACTTCGCTGAAGCCAAGTTCGACAGTTCCTTTGAATTTCTTTGAGCTATAACATTTATAGTCTACGGAAAAAGGTTTTATCGAAAAAGATATAGTCTCATCTTCAGGCTCTACGGCATCTCTACTTATAATATAATTATATGGCTGCTCTGATGAGCGTTCCTCCAGATTGTTAAAATATTTTCTATTAAAAAAG
>JBEHWP010000295.1:0-7492 GCA_040217665.1 Vulcanimicrobiota bacterium | reverse complement strand
GCCAGAAATCTGCCAACAACGAAATGGTGTCATAAGTGCGGTAATATTGTAGACATCTCCCTCTCAGACAGAATATTCACCTGTAATGTATGTGGTTATAGTGAGGACAGAGACATTAAGTCAGCTAAAACAGTAAAATATCTAGCGAAATTAGATTTACATAAGAAATCAGTACCTGTGGAATACAGGGAATTAACGCCTGTGGAGATTGAGCCTCTACCTGAAGGTTTTCAGCCGAAGGCAAGCACGGTCAATGAAACAGGAACCCTACGAATTTATTCGTAGGTAATTCAGTATAGAATATCGTATTAAAGCAAAATCAGGAGAATGGAAATGGATAAGGGGGAGAGGAAAGGTTGTGGAACGGGATAAAGATGGCAATTCAGTGAGAATGGTTGGGACAAATACCGATATTACCGGACAGAAAGAATGGGAGAGAAAACTTCGTTTGAGTGAAGAGAAATTCTTTAAAGCTTTCAATACCAGCCCTGATTCTATGTCTATTACCAGGCTTTCCGACGGGAGATTCCTGGAAATAAACCGGGGTTTTATAAAATTACATGGCTATACACAGGATGAAGTTACAAACAAGACATCACTGGAACTTAATATATGGTCAAAACCGTCGGAACGGAGGAAATTAATAAATATATTAAAAACTTCCGGAGAAGTGACAGGTATGGAAATAAATTTCCTGAGAAAAGACGGTTCTTCTTTTACAGGACTTATGTCGGCAAATATTTTGCATCTTAACGATGAAGAGTGTATCTTTTCTGTAGTAAGGGATATTACAGAAAGAAAAAAACTGGAGGCTCAACTGCTTCAGGCACAGAAAATGGAGGCAATAGGTCAGCTTGCAGGAGGTATAGCCCACGATTTTAACAATATTCTCACAGGTATTCTTGGCTATGCAAATATGCTCAAACTGGAAGCCAGAGACGATGAGCTTGTATATGAAGCAGCAGTGACAATAGAAAAGGCAGGCGAAAGGGCAGCAGAACTGACCAAACAGCTACTCGGTTTTTCCAGAAAGGCAAAACGTCGAAACAGCAGAGTAGATTTAAATGATGTTGCCCGTGAGGTTATAAACCTTTTGAGCAGAACTATCGAAGAAAATATTACTATTATTTCTAAGTTAGATACTTTTAAAGCAATAGTTCTTGGAGATTCAGGACAGTTACAGCAGGCCATAATTAATCTGGTCGTAAATGCCAGAGATGCTATGCCTGACGGCGGAAAATTAATTCTGGAAACAGAAAAAATTTGTTTTGATGAAAAATATTGTCTTAATCATGTAGGGCTTACTCCCGGTGAATATGTAAGATTTTCTGTCGTTGATACAGGAACAGGTATAGCGAAAGATATACAGGAACATATCTTTGAACCGTTTTTTACTACAAAAGAACAGGGAAAAGGCACCGGTATGGGCCTTGCCATGGTGTACGGAATAGTAAAAAATCATGGCGGAACTATAAGGGTTTCCAGTGAAGTAAATAAAGGTACATCCTTTCATATATATCTGCCTTTAAATTCCAGAAGAACTGTGGAGAAAAAACGAAAAGATAATTTAATCCGTGGCAGAGGGACGATCATGCTTGTCGATGACGAAAAAGTTATCCTGGATATTACGTCCCGTGCATTGAAAGGTCTTGGTTATGAAGTTGTACCTGCCAGAGATGGCAGAGAAGCACTTTCTTACTATGAAAAGTCCGGCAATACTATTGATCTTATTATTATGGATCTTGTGATGCCTGAAATGGGAGCAGAAGAGTGTATAAAAGCACTGAGAAAATTTAACAGTTCTATTCCGATTGTCCTTTCAACAGGCTATGCCCCTGCCGGGAAAGTCAGAGAGATTATTGATGGCGGCTGCAGATTTATTCAAAAGCCATACAGTATTCAGGAGTTATCTGAAGTGATTGCCATGGCAATGAAAGGTGAAGCAAATTGCGTTTGAAATGGAACAAACAATTAAAGAATTGCTTGAATTAAATCAGAAAATAATTAATTCTTCTTATATGGGTATTGCTGCTTATAATGCTGCTTCAGGCCTTTGTGTCCTTGCCAATAATAGTCTGGCATACATGGTTGGCGGCAATCAGGACGAATTACTTAAACAAAATTTTCGAAACCTTGACTCATGGAAGAAATCCGGTATGGATAAGATGGCTGAAAAGGCACTGGCTACCGGTAAAGAAGTTTCCGATATATTTTATATAGAGACAACGTTTAATAAAAAAATTTATCTGGAATGTACCTTTAGCTCTTTTACCAGTAACGGAGAAGAGCATTTATTGTTTATAGCCGGTGATATTACCGGTAAAAAGGTAATTGAAAATAAACTGATAGAGAGTGAAAAGAAATATCGCCAGCTTATTGAACTTGCCCAGGAAGGTGTATGGGTAATTGACTCTGAAGGGAATACGACTTTTGTAAATCCCTGTATGGCAGAGATGCTCGGATATACCGGGGAAGAGATGACTGGTAAACATATTTTTTGCTTTATTGATAAACGACATATAAGTATTGCCAGGAAGAGACTTGAAAGACGCAGACAGGGTGTTAAAGAACAGCATGAGTTTGAATTGCGCGGAAAAGACGGAAAACGTATTTATACAATTATGTCATCGTCACCTGTTATAGATGAAGAAGGTAATTATAACGGCGCTATTACCCTGGTAAAAGACATAACAGAAAGAAAAGTTATGGAGAATTCTCTTAATATTAATAATCAAATTGCCAGTGTATTTCTTACTTCTGATTCAGACGAAATGTACGGGGAAGTACTGGAAATTATTCTAAAAGTATTAAATAGCGAATATGGTCTCTTTGGTTTTATTAATGAAAGAGGAGATTTTGTCTGTCCTTCAATGACCAGGGATATATGGGATAAATGTCGGACTGCAGATAAAAATATCATTTTCCCGAAAGAAAAATGGGGAGGAATCTGGGGCCGGTCCCTTATGGAGCGTAAAACATTGTATTCAAATGAGTCTCTTAATGTACCGTCCGGTCATATACCATTGACCAATGCACTGATTGTACCCGTACTCTATCAGGAGAAATTGATAGGTCTCGTGGCTGTGGCCAACAGGAAAGAAGGGTATAAGGATTATGATGCAGGTTTGCTTGAAGCTATTGTAGAATTTATTGCTCCTGTATTAAAGGCCAGACTGGACAGAGACAGATTTGAGAAATCCTTAATCGAAAGTGAAGAGAAATTAAATTTACTCATAAGATCAATGGATAATATGATTTTTCAACTGGATAAGAACGGAATATTTCTGTCATATTATACAGGTGCTTCAGATAAAAATAATTTATATGTCCCTGAGGACATTTTGGTCGGTAAATCCTTTAAGAGAGTATTGCCTTTAGATGTTGCAATAAAACTGGATGAAGCCATGAAAGGGATACTGTCTGACTATAAGACCAGATCCTTTGATTATTTTATGAAGGTTTCCGGCAAATCAAGATGGTTTAATGCGACTGTTTCAATATATAAAGATATTAACGGTGAATACGGCGGATTTACATGTGTGGTAAGGGATATAACTGACAGACATCAGGCAGAAGAAGCACTCAAGGAAAGTGAGAGAAAATATAAAACTCTCTATGATTCTTCCATAGATGCAATAATGATTGTAAATCCGGAGAAAGGATTTATAAACGGGAACTATGCCACTATAGAGCTTTTTTCCTGTAAAAACGAAGAGGAATTTATAAATCAATCTCCTGCCAGTTTATCTCCTGAATATCAGCCAGACGGGAAACTATCTTCCATAAAGGCTCTGGAGATGATGGCAATAGCAATGGAAAAAGGTTCCCATTTTTTTGAATGGAAACATAAAAAGTTAGACGGAAAAGAATTTTTTGCTACAGTACTCTTAAACAGACTGGAGTTACATGGTGAAAATCTTTTACAGGCCACGGTTCGCGATGTTACAGTTTATAAACAGGCAGAAGAAGCATTACGGGCATCTGAAGAAAAATACAGGAGTCTTGTTGATAATATAGGTACAGGTGTTGTGCTCATAAGCCGGAATATGGAAATACTCGCCCTTAATAATCAGATGAAATTATGGTTTCCTCATATAGATGTTTCTGCAAAACCTGTCTGTTATAAAAAATTTAATAATCCTCCCGGAGAACATATATGTTCCTCTTGTCCTGCATATAAAACACTTCGGGACGGACATGTCTATGAGTCCATTATAGAAACCCCGGCAGGAGAGAAGATTATGGTTTACAGAATTATTTCTTCTCCTGTCATAGATAAAGACGGTTCCATAGTAGCGGCAATAGAAATGGTTGAAGATATTACTGAGAGAAAAAAAGCAGAGAAGGAATTAATAGAACAGACTATGGCCAGGGATGTTGCAGAAGCAGCAAATAAAGCCAAAAGTGAAATTCTGTCCAATATAAGTCATGAATTAAGAACACCTCTGAACTCCATACTGGGCTATGCCAGATTACTTATGGCAGATGAAAAACTGACGGCAGAGCAAAAGAGAGGAATGGCTATTATTGAAAAAAGCGGTGTTCATCTGCTCGCCCTGATTAACGATATTCTGGATATTTCCAGGATAGAAGCAAAGAAAATGGAAATTTTGAATAATCCCTTTGACCTGAAAAAGATGCTCTACATGATTGAACATATGATAAAAGTGAAAACTATGGAAAAAAATCTTTCATTTCATTTTGAATATGACAGAGACCTCCCTGATTATGTTCTTGGAGATGAAAAAAAGATAAGTCAGATTTTACTTAATCTTCTCGATAATGCTGTTAAATTTACCTGTCAGGGAAGTATAGGTCTGAAAGTAAAAAGAATGGGTAAAAAGATTAAATTTCAGGTGGAAGATACGGGAATTGGAATACCGGAAGATAAGGTGGATATAATTTTTTCTCCTTTTCAGCAATTGTCAGGACATTTGAAGAAAACCGAAGGCACCGGTCTTGGCCTGGCTATCAGTCGTGAACTGACAGAGCTTATGGGAAGTAAACTGAATGTAGAGAGTACTATCGGTAAAGGAAGCAAATTCTGGTTTGAAATAGAATTAATAGCTCAGAGCCCTTCCTTAACAGGGAGGGACTGTAAAGAAGAAATAATCACAGACTTTGATAAAGCATTCAATGAGCAATTGCCTGAATTGGATGAGATAAAACCGCCGGCAGAAATCGTGAAAAATTTATTTTATATAAGTGAAAAAGGCGATTTCAGAGCTATTAAAAAAGAACTGAACAGGATTAAATCTCTTGATAAATCATATGAACCTTTTTATGAAAAAGTGAAAAAACTGGTTGATGGATTTGAACTTGAGAGATTAAATAAACTGCTGGAGTCTTATGTCGGGAAATAGCCTCTGTCATAATACGAAATTGATCCGGTCCCGTCTCACCAACCACCCGTCACATATTCCACGAATCAATTACATCTTTAAAATTTTCTTTTATCTTCAGAAGAATGGAAGGTAATTCTTTTTCCGTTATGCCTAGTTTCTCCCATGCAGTGGAAGTAATATTACTTACAAGAGGATCGGAACTTGTGCCTAAAGCCATGGCTTTTGCTATCTGGTTGCCTGTATATACACTGTATATGAGTAATTCTGCTTCCTCTCTGTTTTCCAGTTTCCCGGTAAAGGAAGGAAATTGTTCCGGATTATGATGAAGACTTATACTGCAGGCGAGCTCTTTCGGGAAATGCCATTTCTCTGCAATAAAACTGCCCAGGTCTGAATGGTCAAATCCCAGTAATTCTCTTTCCGCTTCACTTTCTGTTAATAGTTTATTCTCCTTTATCTTCTCTATGATCTTTTTTGTATCTTCAGGAAAATTAAGAAGAAGAATTATCTTGCCAATATCATGAAGAATACCTCCCATAAAAGCTTTTTCCTGAATAAGAGGATTTTTTCCCGTAAGGAGTGATTTCGAAGCAATGGCACAGCCGATACTGTGATGCCAGAGTTTATGAACATCAACAGACCTGCCGGTATTTGCGGTAAATATGCCTGATACTGAAACTGTTACTGCAAGATTTCTTATTGTATTGAAGCCAAGGACAGTGATGGCTTTTTTCAGTGTGCCTACCATGTATGACAGACCGTAGTAGCTTGAATTGGCAAGTTTTAAAATTTTTGCCGTAAGGGCAGGATCTTTTTCAATTATAGTGTTTACTGTATCTATAGTAACGGATTTGCTGTGGAGAACACGATTGAGCTTCATCAGTATATCAGGCAATAAGGGAAGTTCCTTTATTTTAAGTGTGTTTATTTTATTCACTGTCAAGTTTCTCCTTTGCTTCTATCCTTAAAATTTCATTGAACAGAAGGAGATTCATTGAGTCAGAAGGGAAATCACGGAATCTTTTGAGAATTTTTTCTTTTATTGCTTCTTCTGCTTTTTCTACTTCTTCCTTTGAAAATTCTCTCTTTTTTCTTGCTTCTTCTACGGCTATCCTGGTTATATTATAACGAAGAAGGCTTTTTTTTAAAGAATCACTTACAACAGTTCCTTTTGCCACAAGACGCTGGGAAGAAGAACTGTATATATCCTGTGCTATGACCATATCTTCTGTTATATCTTCCAGGGAAATTATTTTCATTTATCAGACTCCTGTTTTTTTCTTCTTATAAAAATCCCTTCCTTTGAAGGGTCCAGCAAAGAATAACGTTTTATGGCATTTATATATTTTTCATTCAATTCCGTACCTTTCCATAAAAAAGGAAAGCCGCTTCCGCTTACAATATCTTTTGAAAGAATCATACCTGCTTTTAAATCTTCTATATGAAATTCCTGTTCAAGAACATTCGTGAAAAGTATTTGTTCCTGATAAAGTTCTGTTGCTGCTTCTTCAATAAAATGATATAACTGGGGGTCAAATTTCCTTACGAGCTCCTCCTTTAATTTATTCATAGCAAATCTTATTACATTATCTCCTCTGAATTTTCCCATAGTTCTATCCATAAAATCTGCCGCTGCAATAATCCTTGACCCTAAAGGTATATCTTTGCCCATCAATTTATCAGGAAAACCCTGGCCGTTAAATCTTTCATGGTGATGCCTTATAAGTATTCCCGCATCTCTCATATCTTCTACAGGATCAATAACCGCCTGGGCTCTTATAGGGTGAAGCATATATTCTTTCATGTCTCTTGCCGTCATATCATCGAAATCTTTTGTAAGAATGGAATCGTTGAGACCTATTTTCCCTATATCATGGAGCAGAGAAGCTATATTTATATTTTTTATTTCTTCTTCCGGCAGGTTCATTTTTCTTGCTATTTTTACAGACATTTCACAGACATTTTTGGAATGATTTCTGATAGAAGTATTACGTAACTCAAGAAGCTTGGAAAAGGCTATGATTGTATCATCGAAATTTTCTTTCAATCTCTGGTTTTTAGCCACGATATCTACAGTCTGTTCCTGTACTATTCTGGCAAGTTTCATATTCCATTGTTTCAGTGCTTCGTTCTGCTTCTTTACAATT
>JBEHWP010000294.1:0-7501 GCA_040217665.1 Vulcanimicrobiota bacterium | reverse complement strand
CCTTCTTTCAATCGTGCTTCTATAGAAAGAACAAGACCGTTTGAGGTTTTTCCGTCAGATGTCGTTATCTGTCCGTCATCTTCAAATTCGAAATATGACAGGGCATGACCAGCAATCCATTCAGGTGCAAAAGGTTCTATTACTATATAAACATCTTTTACCTTATCGGGATTTAAAGAGATTTCTTTAAATACCGGTTCCCAGTCTTTGACTTCTGCTGCTTCTTTAAAACCGCATCTCACATTGCCTATATGAAGGAGTCCGTCTTCTCCTGTTCCCAGGTTTTTTGCTGGCATTTGATCTTTTATCCATGGTGCTTCTTCTTCCGGTTTTATCTGAGGTTTCGGTATAAGAGCAAGCTCTTCCGTTGTTGTCTTTTGAAATGAATCCTTTATGTTATCGCCTTTAAGGTCAGACAGAATCTTTGTTAAATGATTCAGATTCGCCGCAGGAGTGGTATGCTGAATTTTCATAATGTTCCCTCCGTTTATTGTTAAAACAGCTAATATGTCTTATGAAATTAAATTTGTAAAATCATTATATCATTTCAGATAAATAAATAATAAAGGTTTTTGTTAAATTTTTGTTAAATTCTCTCTGTAAAAATTTCCTTGTGGAAAATAAAAATTAGTATTATAATAATTTCTATGAAAAAAAAATATCTTTCATTTATCTTGATATTTTTGATATGTGTAATATCAGTACATTTATCCTGCCATATTCATATCCATGAAGATAAAGACCATCACTGTAATACCTGTTATGTAGCTTCTATTTTTATAAGTAAAGAAATTACCATATATTATTTAATTTTTATCCTGACATGTTTGAATATAATCACAGAAATAAAAAAAATTTCTTATATTAAATCTTACTATAATATTCTTCTTACAAGAGGCCCTCCTTATTTCTCCTTTAATGTACACTAATTCTACTGAATAAAGATTTTTATTTATTTTTATTTCTTTTGGATACTTTGTATTATTATACTTTATTCCGTAATAGTGAGTTTTTAGATATTATGTTACTGACTGTAAACAGACATTATCATAGTATATTTTATAGTCTGTTAAAATCTGACAGGATAATATAAATCAATACTAAATATTGAGTAGCTGGTAGTGAGTATTATTATACTTAAATATTCACTAAAATAGATTATTTCTATTTGTTTTATAGTCAGTCCCATCATTAAAGGAGATATTTTGTGAGTTCTATTAATAATTTTACTGTTATTTTTCTGAGCATATTGATTGAAGCTATGCCATTTATGCTTATAGGAGCAATTGTTTCGGCACTTATAGAAGTATTTATATCTCCGGAAGTAATTTACAGATTTCTTCCGAAGAATAAAATTATGAGTATTTTTTTATGCGGTCTTATGGGAATTGTTTTTCCTGTATGTGAATGTGCAATTGTTCCTGTTGTGAGAAGACTTGTTAAAAAAGGTGTTCCTTTTTCTTCTGCTCTGACATTTATGCTTTCTGTTCCCGTGTTAAATCCGGTTGTCCTTTCATCAACGTTTATAGCTTTTTATCCTGATAAAAGAATTGCTATTCTCAGAGGTATTATGGGATATATAGTAGCAGTTTCTTCTGGAATTATATGGCATCGTTTTTTTAAAGATTCTATATCTATGGAAGAGAAATATTGCTTTCATTCCTGCTGTCATGACCATAGTAACCATGACCATACAGTTACTGACCATACAGGCCAGTTTAAACATAAAAAAAATGGAGTAAATATTATGTTACTTCTGGATCATGCAGTAGAAGAATTTTTCGATACAGGTAAATATCTTATAGCCGGTTCAATTTTTGCTGCTTTAATGCAAACCTTTATTCCCAGGGAAATGATAACAAACATGGGTATGTCTCCTCTTGTTATAACTGTTTTTATGATGGCACTGGCCTATGTATTGTCTATCTGTTCGGAAGCAGATGCTTTTGTGGCCAGAAGTTTTGCCAGTATATTAAAAAATACTGATACGATTCCTTTTCTCGTTTATGGACCTGTTCTCGATATAAAATTAACTTTTATGCTTATGGGAGCTTTTGAGAAAAAATCTGTTTTAAAAATAATGTTTATTGTAACCTTTCTGGTTTTTCTCATAACCCTTCCTGCAGTTATATTACGATAAGGAGATTCTTATGGATTATGAATTGATGAAATTAATAATACTTGCTACAATATCAACTGGTATAATGAATTTTTTTTATACAGGAAGAATGGCTTATATTATTCATCCATATTTTTTCCCTTTTACCATATTTGCTCTGGTTATATTAATAATATTTACAGTTTATCAGATAATAAAGTGGATAAAAACGGAAAAATCTGATTTTAAATACGGTATATTTATATTTTTTATCCCACTGTTACTGGCTGTATCTGTTCCTCTTTCACCTTTAGGAGGCGATATGGCTTCTACTAGAGGAATAACAGGAATGACAGGATATTCAAATAAGTTATCCAGAAAGGAAATTAAGCAAAAGACAATAGATTTTCATGAAATACTCGAAGATAAAATAATATTGAATGAAAAAAATTTTATAAATCAAACAGAAGATATTTATAAGAATATTAATGATTACAAAGGAAAGGAGATAGAAATATCAGGTTTTTCTTTTACTATGGATTATTTTAAGAAAAATCAGATAGGAGTCGGCAGAATGGCTGTGTTCTGCTGTGCTGCAGATGCAGTTATGATGGGATTTATCTGTGAAAAATCCGGTGTGGAAAAATTTTCGAAAAATAAATGGATTGAATTGGATGGGACTATATCAAGCTTAATTTATAAAAATAAAGAGTTACCACTTATTAAAATAAAAAAAATAAGGGAAAGTGAGACTCCGGGAGATCCTTATTTATATTTCAGGTGATTTTTATGAAATATTTAATTACTTTTATTATCTTAATATTTTTTGTACCTTCTCTGGCGGGTACAGCAGATGATTATATGAAATCAGGATATTCTCTTTTAAACCAGAAAAAATATAATGAAGCTTTTGACGATTTCGAAAAAGCCGTTAAAATAGATCCTGTGTATGTGGATGCCTGGCTCGGAAGAGGAGTATGCCTTTATTATCTAGGAAAAAGTGATGAAGCACTGAGTTCTTTTGACAGGGCAATAAGTATTAACCCCAATGATGATATGGCCTGGTACACAAAAGGTTATGTATTGTTTAATCTTGGTATATATCATAAGTCTATACTCTGTTTTGACAGAACTCTTGAGATAAACCCGGATGATGATTATGCAAAAAAATATCGGAGAAAAGCTGCGGAAAATTTGTTTAAATGTAAATGCAGTGACTGTAATAAAAATAAACAATAATGAAAGGAGGTGGTAAAAGTATATTTCATAACTTATTAGAATTTAATTACTGAGGTGAGCATAAATAATACATATATACTCTCGTGACGCTTAACGCTTAACGCGTGACGGGAGGAAAATGTTTATTACATACCTGTGCTCAGGTCAGTAGAGTAAAAAGTAAAAAGATAAAAGTGAAAAGATTAGTATTTACTATTCACTTTTCACTACTCCCTAAATTTTATAATGAGGTGTATATTTATGCAAAAGAGATTATTTAATGTATTATTTTTCTTATGTCTGATAATTATAACAGGTTGTAACAGAGCAGAAAATACGTCTGCAATACCTGATAAAACACAGCTTGTTGTTGTAACTTCTTTTTATCCCGTATATATAAGTACTATTAATATTACAAAGGATGTACCTGACGTTAAAGTTATTAATCTTACAGAATCTTTTACAGGTTGTCTTCACAATTATTCCATGACTGCTGATAATATGAAGACTATTGCTACTGCAGATATTTTTGTAGTAAACGGAGCAGGCATGGAAGGTTTCCTGGACAAGGTTATAAAGGAACAGTCTGATTTAAAAATTGTAGATGCCAGTAAGGATATTGAATTGATTAAAGAAGAACATCATCATAAACATGATGAAAAATCCCATGAAGAAGATGAACATGAAAAAGAACATGAATCCCATGAATGCACACATGAAGAAGTAAATCCTCATGTATGGGTATCAGTTTCCAATCTTATTAAACAGATTAATAATATAGAAAAGGACCTTTCTCTGTATGATCCTTCTCATAAAGAGCTTTATAGAAAAAATGCAGATGCTTATATAGAAAAACTCTATAAATTAAAAGAGGAAATGAATAGTGAAATAAAAGATATAAAAGATCGTAATATTATAACTTTTCATGAAGCTTTTCCTTATTTTGCAAAAGATTTTGGTCTGAATATTCTTGCAGTCATAGAAAGGGAACCTGGAACAGAACCCAATGCAAAGGAACTGGCTGAAACAATTGAGATAATCAGGAAACATAAGGTAAAAGCACTCTTTGCAGAACCACAGTATTCGTCAAAATCGGCAGATGTGATTTCAAAGGAAACAGGTCTCAAGGTGTTTATTCTCGATCCTGCTGCTACAGGACCTATGGAATATGATGCCTATATAAATATTATGAAAAATAATATAAAAGTCATTAAAGAAGCATTAAAATAAATAAAATATGAATGAAGTTATTCAGATTTTGCCATGATAGCAGGCAGAAAACCTGTGTCGGAGTAATTTGCAAACTTTTATGACCTGTAATATAATGCCCTTATGGAACAAAAAAGAGAAGAACCTTATTTAAATATAATTCTGGACAGTATAGCAGACGGCGTTTTTACCGTAGATAATGACTGGAAAATTACATCTTTTAACAGAGCCGCAGAAAAAATTACCGGTGTCTCAAGGGAAGAAGCTCTTGGAAAACTCTGTTATGAAGTATTTCATGCCAGCATATGTGAAACGGACTGCGCTCTTCATAGAACTATGGAAAGCGGAAAATCTGTTATAAATAAATCCATTTATATAGTCAATCAGAACGGGAAACCTTTTCCAGTAAGTATAAGCACTGCCATCTTACGGGATGAACATGGATATATTATAGGAGGAGTGGAAACATTCCGTGATTTACGGGAAATAGAAGAACTCAGAAAGAAGATTAATAAAAATTATTCTTTTCAGGATATAATAAGTAAAAATCACAGAATGGAAAAAATATTCTCTATAATCCCTGATATAGCGGAAAGTGACAGTAATGTTTTAATCGAAGGAGACAGCGGTACGGGGAAAGAACTCATAGCAAGAGCCATACATAAATTGAGCAGAAGAAAAAAGAAACCCCTTGTAGCAGTAAACTGTGGAGCTCTTCCAGATACACTGCTTGAATCGGAACTCTTCGGTTATAAAGCAGGAGCTTTTACTGATGCAAAAAAAGATAAACCGGGACGATTTGCCCTTGCAGAAGGGGGCACTATATTCCTTGATGAAATAGGCGATATATCTGCATCAATGCAGACGCGATTACTCAGAGTAATCCAGGAAAAAACTTATGAACCCCTTGGGAGCGTAACTGCCTGTAAAGCAAATGTGAGAATAGTGGCAGCTACAAATAAAAATCTTATTACTCTCGTAGAAGAAGGAAAGTTCCGCCACGATCTTTATTACCGCCTCAATGTTATGAAGATTTTTATACCCCCTCTGTCTGAAAGAAAAGAAGATATTCCCTTACTTGTAAATCATTTTATACAGAGATTTAATAGTATAAAAGGAAAAGATATTCAATCCATATCAGATGGAGCTCTTTCACTGTTAATGAAATACAATTTTCCGGGAAATATAAGAGAACTGGAAAATATTATAGAACATACGTTTATTCTCTGTAAAGGAACTGTAATATTGCCAGAACATCTTCCCGAACAGTTTATATCATCTCATCCTGTTCAATATCAGAAAAAATCTCTGAAAGATATGGAAAAACATGTGATTTATGAAGCTCTCAGGAAGAATAACTGGAATAAAAAGGAAACAGCACAGGAACTTGGAATTGATAAAACAACTCTATGGAGAAAAATAAAATTGTTTGGCATAGAAAATAATATGTAAAAGCTATATGTTTTTTTATGAAAAGAGGAGGAATTATAAAAAAATGAAAATGTTCAGTTTTTTTATTAAATTTATACTTGTATTAATCATTATTCTTTTTATGTCATCAATTTTGTATTCAAATTATGAAAAGGGAAAAGGTATATCATCTGATAAAGAGATTTTACAGGTTACAGATAAAACTTTTTATGATTCTTCCGGAATAATTTCTATATTATGTGAGAATTTTGAAACTGCAGAAAACTGGGAAAAAAAACATTACTATACAGGAAAAGGTATTAAGGCGATTTTATCGTCAGAAAAACTGTCTTATGCAGACTATCGTATTTCTATAAGCAGAGAAGGGGAATATAATCTTTTTATACTTGGAAATAAACGACCTTATAGTGAAAGTTCAGATAATGTTATTTCCTTCCAGGTTTCAAAAGACGGCACTGAATTTGAAGAACAGGAACAGATTATGTTTAATGATCTGAATGTGCCTTCATGGAGTTCTATTTCACTGATTAACAAAGGCAGTAATGGTAGATTGATTTTTAAAGAACCGGGTGTATATATACTTCGTCTGGTACCTGTAAAAGGTTATAATTTTTTTCTCGAAAAAATTCTTCTCTCAAATAATAGTTATCTTCCTTATGGCATTGGGCCGGAACAGACTATTACAGGTGTTAATTTTAAAGAAGGTTTTGATGAAATGATTATTATACCTCCTGCCTGGGCTTTCGGGGTTTTATATGGAGGTTATACAGATCAAAAAGAAACTCTGGAAATTGTCGATCGTTTAATCAGAGAAGATTATCCGGTTGATGCTTACTGGATTGATTCATGGTTCTGGAATTTTAAAAATAAAGGCTCCGGCCCTGACGGATATATAAGCTTTATTGAAGATAAGACTGCTTTTCCTGATTTAGAAGAAATGTGGTCTTACTTTCAAAAAAGAAATGTTAAAAGCGGTATATGGATATGGGATTGTATTCTTCGCAATGGAAACGAAGACGTTTATGAGAATTTCAAAAAGAGAGGATTTTTCTCTAAAACCTATATTGAAAAAGGTAAATGGCATAATAAAATCGGTAATACAGAGTGTGGTAATATAGACTTTCAAAATAGTGAAGCTGTTATTTACTGGAAACAAATGATAAAACCTTTTTTTGATAGAGGTCTTGATTTCTTAAAACTGGATAGAACTTCAGAAATTCCTTATTGCAAAGCAGCTTTTGAGGCAACAGGGGAACTTGGAAAAGAAACGGGAGGAAGGGGGTTTATCCTTGCTCACCTTCATACAACATATGACAGCAGATATAAACTTTATCCTGCGAAATGGACCGGAGATGCTAAAATATGCTGGAGTCAGCCGAATTATCCTGATTTAAGTGTTTATGCTATGGGAGGTTTGAAAGAAAATATCGGTATGGTATCAGACTGTAAGAGAAGTACTTATGATATACCTTTTCTTACTCATGATTGCGGAGGTTATAATTATTTCGGCAGTAAAGATTTCAGTGATGAATTATATGCCAGATG
>JBEHWP010000293.1:0-7554 GCA_040217665.1 Vulcanimicrobiota bacterium | reverse complement strand
TTATCAGGATATTTTAAGTCTTTATCGGCATTTCCTCTGATTTCAACTATTTTTTTCGGGTCAAAACCTGCTTCTTCCATAATTCTGCGGGCAGTATTGGCTCTATCTGCCGATAATTCCCAGTTGGTATAGCTTCTTCCTCCAGAAATAAAAGGTCTGCTGTCTGTATGACCTGCAATAATTATCTTATTATTAAGCCTGTTTAATTCTTTTGTAATAATAGTAAGAAGTTTTTTTGCCTTTGGTTTCATACTTGAATCGCCCAGTTCAAAGAAATAAGTTCCTTCCGGTTCCATCAGGTCTATTACAGCAGAATCAGGATATACCTCTATTGTAACCTTATCCCTGATATTATTAAATTCCGGCAGAGAAGCTATTTTCATTTTTATTTCTTTAGCTACTGTTTCCATCAATTTCTTACTTTCTTCTTTCGGGTCAACAGTAGGTGAAGGTGTCGGGACTTCTGATGGAGTCTTTTCCGATACAGCCCCTGTAGTTCCATACGATACTTCAAGACTTTTTATAAATGCCTGTTCAAAGGCTTTAGGATTGGTCATATATAAACCGGGATTGTTAAAGTAAAATTCAACAGCTTTCTTGGATTCCTCACTCTGTCCGAGAATCCAGAGTACGATAAACAGTGCCATCATAGCAGTCACAAAATCGGCATAAGCCACTTTCCAGGCTCCTCCATGATGGCCTCCATGACCTTTTTTCTTTTTTTTAACTATGATTATTGGCTGTTCTTTAGACATGATGACACCTTATTCTGATTTAGCAGCACCTCTCAGTGCTTTACAGGCTTCTTCCACTTGTTTAAAACCGGGTCTGTAATCACTGAATATAGATCTTCTTGAGAATTCCACTGAAACTGCTGCAGTATTACCTTTTGAAAAAGCAATAAGACCATGTTTTATACAGGCCATGTACTGAAGTTCTAACTGTCCCTGTATTCCGAGATTATTTGCCAGAGGACCTACAAAACCATATGCAAGCAGAACGCCCAGAAAGGTACCTACAAGAGCTGAAGCTACATGATGTCCTACCACTTCTGCACCTTCAGACATATGTCCCATTGTTATAATTATTCCAAGAACTGCAGCAACAATACCCAGACCTGGAAGTGCGTCTGCTACACCCTGAAGTATAGCAGAAAATTTATGTGCTTCTTCTTCTTTTATTTCAATACTCAATTCCATAAGTTCTTCTAATTCATGAGGTCCTGCTCCTCCTACGAGCATCTTCATAGAATCACAGAGAAAGTCAACTGCTTCCCTGTTGGCAGCTACAGAAGGATATTTTTGAAAAAGAGCGCTTTTGTCTGGTTCTTCTGCATGACCTTCAAGGGCGAGCAAACCATCTTTACGTCCCAGGTCAAAAAGTTCAAAAAGAATCTTTAAAAGATCTAAAAAAGTATCTTTTGTAACAGGTTTCCCAATAAATATATTTTTAATTTTATTTGCAAGAGCAACAAGAAGAACACCGGGAGTACCTACAATAACTCCTCCTATAGCAGCACCTCCGATTGTTATGTATTCATTTGGTTGAAATAAAGTCAATATGTGCCCCTTTACCATGAGAAAGCCTCCGATTACAGAAGCAATGACCACAACCAGTCCTATTATAGCTACCATTAATTCAGTGCTCCTCTCTTCAGGTTGAAACCTGAATATTTATTATTTGCCGAAATTATATCATAAATAACATGGATTTTCCAGTTAAAAATTTCTAAGAATGCAGGATATTATTAAGATAAGCACAATATATAGTATATTTCATAACCCGTTATAATTTAAACAATTCGTGATGTGTAATTTGTAAAAGGTTATTATACATTTGCATCATCCATCACGATTTATGAAATCAGGAATGACAATTTAAAAAGGAGAAAATTATGTTTAAATATGTTTTTATATTAATATTATTACTTACTACCTGTTATGGATGTAATACAGCTAAAAAGGCAGAGCCATCACCTGCACCTGTACCTTTAATCAAATACTCCTCCAGACCTGAGAGTATCATAATAAAATCTGAAATAAACCGTTCAAATCTTCCTGTCAGGCAGGTAGTTTTATCAAATATAATCGACTTCTGTCTTTACGGGAATAAAATATTAATATACAGAATGGAAAGAGAAAAAAAGGAAATATACTCTTCTCAGGATAACTATCCGATAATGAAAAAAATAACATTGAAGGAAAAAAATATACAGGAACTATTAAAAAAGATTCTAGAAGAGAAAAATTTTTTCACCATAAAGAATGAAAAAAATGAAAAAAATAACATATCCTATTCAATAACTGTCAATATAGAAAAACAAACCAGAACAGTAACCTTTAATGACAGAGATTCTAAGGAATTAAGAGATATTTATACTCTGTTGAAAGACTATAAAATAAGTGGCTCAGAACCTTACAGACCTCAAAAAATTTTCCTTACAGTATATAATGTACCTGATTATATAGAAAACTGTACAAGGAAAGCCACTATGTGGAAGTGTAAAGATATAGTTAATCTTGAAAACATATCGGAGAAATATATTCCAGAAGAAATTCAGGGTAAAAACCTTGACACTCTGTTAGATTTTTTCACCAGATATTCACCGAATGAGTATTTTTATTTTCAGGGAGAAAAAGTATATGGCATATTTTGCAGACCCTGTCTGCCCCATGAAATTATCAGAAAATAAGGAGAGTAACAATGGCCTGTATTATAATTCACGGCGGAGCCGGAAATATAGATAAAAAAAGAGAAGAAAAAGGGAAAAAAATTATAGAGAACATTCTGGATAAAATAAAAGAAAAGATGTTACGGGGCAAAGCCATTGATATTGTTGAATTTGCTGTAAATATGATGGAAGACGAAGAAATATTCAATGCAGGATATGGCTCTGTACTTAATTATGATGGTGTTGCAGAAATGGATGCTTCCATAATGACAGACGACGGTAATTTCGGTTCCGTAGCATCTATTTATGGAGTCAAAAATCCCGTAAGTGTGGCAAGAAAAGTAATGGAAGAAACTGATCATCTTATATTAAACGGGAAAGGGGCAGTAGATTTTGCCCGTATTACCGGTTTTCCTGAATTTACAGACATACCGGAAGAAAGAAAAAAAAGATGGAAAGAACTCAGGGATTCTATATATGAATCAAACAATGGAGAATTAAGATACTGGAAAAAGCTTAAAAATTTCAGTAATAACTATTACAAAGACAGAGAAAAATACGGCACTGTAGGAGCAGTATGCATGGATAATAAAGGCAATATTGCTTCAGCTACTTCTACAGGAGGTATATGGTTAAAATTATATGGCCGCGTCGGAGATACTCCTGTGATGGGAGCCGGAAACTATGCATCTATGTACGGAGGAGCATCTGCCACAGGCCATGGTGAAGCAATCATAAAACAATTCCTTACGAAACGAGCCGTAGATTTAATGAAAGACCGCCCTGCTTTTGAAGCAGTAAAAAAAGCTGTAGATGAAGCTTCAGAAAAAGGTTGTAGCTGTGGGCTTATTGGAATAGATAAAAAGGGAAATATAGGGTATAGCTTTAATACCCCTTCTATGTGGTACGGATACAGGAAAATCGACCTGGACTTTCAGGGTTAAGAGATTTATATGAGAATCGTAACGCGTAACGTGTGACGGGAGGAACAAATTTTCATACTTCGTTGTACCCCAACCGGTCATGGTTGCTAACAGGATCAGGACATAAACAAAATTACCAGGACTGACTAATCCTGGTAATCTCTTTTAATCTCATTAATCCCTATCAACTTCTGCCGAGGACCGGACTTGAACCGGTATGGGCTTTAAGGCCCGGAGGATTTTAAGTCCTCTGCGTCTACCATTTCCGCCACCCCGGCTATTTGAAATTCCTGTAATTATATCATATACATTTTAACTTTGCAATAACTTAAGCAGACTTTTCTTCTATAGTTACATTACTTTTATTGCTCATCCATACAGAAATAGCCAGTGCTATAAGTGCAACAGCTATTACACCAATCCTTAAACCCGTTGAAGGAGCTATTACAACAGGAGCTATCAAAATAGCTACCAGGTTCATAACCTTTATAAGAGGATTTAAACCGGGGCCTGCAGTATCTTTAAGAGGATCTCCCACTGTATCACCTACCACTCCTGCCTTGTGAGCTTCACTGCCTTTACCTCCAAGGAAACCTTCTTCTATTTTTTTCTTTCCATTATCCCATATACCGCCGGCATTAGACATAAACACAGCCATAAGCTGACCTGTAAGTATGGAACCTGCAAGAAATGCTCCAAGAGCAGTAACACCAAAGGCAAAACCTACAAGGATAGGAGTAAATATACCCAGTATGGCAGGACCTATAAGTTCTTTCTGCGCTGCAGTAGTGCAAATGTCAACACATTTTGAATATTCAGGTTTATTTTTTCATTCCATTATACCGTCAATTTCTCTGAACTGACGTCTTACTTCTTCAACTACCAGAGAGGCAGCTCTTCCGACAGCATTTATGGCCATTCCGGAGAAGAGGAAAGGAACTGCTCCGCCTATAAGAAGCCCTATAAATACACCAGGTTGATTGACCTGTATTCCTATAAACTCTAATTTTTCCTTTGTTATTGCAGAAATATTCATTGGCATTAGGCCGGCCTCTTCCACAAAAGAACTGAAGAGTGATGTGGCAGCAATTACGGCTGTAGCAATAGCAAGACCTTTCACGAGTGCCTTTGTAGTATTTCCTATGGCATCCAGTTTTGCTACAATTTCATGGGCTCTTTTATTATCGCCGCCGCCTTCTTTCAGGGCACCGGACATTTCAAATATACCGTTTGCATTATCCGTAATAGGGCCGTATGTATCCATAGCAAGAATATAACCGGTCGTAGTAAGAAGTCCAAGCCCTACAAGTGCCACTCCATACATTTGAAGTGCAGGATATCCGTTAAATATCAGCAGAGAAGCTTCCACACATGCGGCTATAACAAGAATTGCCCATACACTGCTCTGCATACCATGGGCAAGGCCTGTAAGTATTAAAGTGGCAGAACCGGTTTTTGCCGAAGCCGCCGTTTCCTTAACAGGTGTACCATCAATATGAGTATATATATTGGTAAGATACAGTATAATTACTGCCAGAAAAACACCTGCTGCAGTGGCAGCAAAAAAACGCCACCATTCAGGAGCACCTGGTGTGGTGAAATTTAAAAATATATAATTCACAACACCGCAGCCGACAAGAGCCGCCCCTGCCGACACAAGAAAACCTGTTGTAATAGGAACCATAGGATCTTTCATATCCTCTGTGCCTTTAACAAACCAGGTGCCGAGAATTGAGGCAAATACTCCTACAGCTCTCACAAGGAGAGGATAGAGTATAAGGGCAAGAGTCATAGAAGAAGCCAGTTCTGCTCCGAATTTATCGACAAAACCGAGATAAGCACCTGCTCCGAGTATAATTGCTGCTACAAGCGTTACTTCATAGCTTTCAAATACATCGGCAGCCATACCGGCACAGTCTCCCACATTATCTCCCACATTATCCGCTATTACTGCAGCATTACGGGGATCATCTTCAGGAATAGATTTTTCAACTTTACCGACAAGATCTGCTCCTACATCTGCTGCCTTTGTAAATATTCCTCCTCCTACCCTCATAAAGAGAGCAGCAAGGCAACCGCCGAATCCAAATCCTACAAGAACTTTCATGGCATTCTCTTTGAAAATAAGAAATATAATAGTAGCTCCCAGAAGGCCAAGGCCTATCGTAAACATACCCGATACCGTTCCTGCATTAAAAGCAACTTCAAGAGCTCCTTTAAAACTTTTCAGGGCTGCCACAGCAACCCTCAAATTTCCCTGAACAGCAAGCCACATACCCATACGGCCTGCTCCGTAGGAAGCAAGAACTCCCAGAAAAAAAGCTATTGAAATACCTATTGTCAGAGCAAGCCTGTTAGGCAATTCTGCATAAATATTCCAGTACATAAAACCGAGAATAACAGTCATAATAACAACAAATACAAACATCGTCTTTGCCTGACGATTAAGATAAGCATTGGCTCCTTCCTGAATTGCCTTTGCTACATCCTGCATTGCCTCTGAGCCTTTATCTGCTTTTCTGACACTGAATACAATCCATCCTCCATAGGCAAGAGCTATAAATGCTGACAAAAGTACAGCTATAAGAATGCCATATTGATTTGAATTCAGCTGTGGAAGTACGATATCGCTTTCTGCTGCAATAAAAAATATATTACCCATTATAAATTATTATCTCCCTTCATTAACATGTGGAGAGCATCTTCACAGGAGTATTTTTTAATAGAGTCTTATTTGTATGAACACTCATTTCATACAAACCTTCTTAACTCCGTTAAATCTCACCCCCTGCTCTTTTATATTTACCAATAAAAGACAGGCAAAAAATTAATAAGTACATAAAAAAATAAATCTGATTCTATCTATTGTAACGGCCTTTACTTCTCTTTGCCTCAGTATTCTTTTTAAGATCAAGCTGTCTTTCTTCACTGTCTTTCAAAAACTGGGCAAGTTTCTCTTCAAAATTAACACCTGGTTTTCTTGAAGCACTCTGACTGACATTTGATCTTGTCTCTCCATCACCTGATGGCCTGAACTTCTTTTTCTGAACAGGTTTTTCCTGTCCCGGTTCAGGTAATTTGGCCTGTTTGATAGATAAATCAAATTTTCCCTTTTTATTCTTCCCTATTACCTTTACTTTTACCTTATCATCTTTTTTAAGAAAATCCTTGACTTCCTTTACATATTCCGAAGAAATTTCAGATATATGAACAAGGCCTGTCTGACCATTGGGAAGTTCAATGAAAGCTCCAAATTTAGTTATACTTACAACTTTTCCTTCTACAATTACTCCTATTTCCAGGGACACCTTTCTAGCACAATCCTTTCTTCTGTATAAAACACTTAACCAGCTCTTCAATAGAAAACTGTTTTTTTATATGTTAAGTGAATATTCATTATACTTTAGCCCTACATTCATGTCAAGATTACTCTTTTATACTTATAGAGTTAAAGAGCTTATTGAAAAAATCTTTTACACTTTTCTTTGAAAGTTCTATAGTACTTGGTGTTCTTCTTATAGACTGTGTCCCCTCCCTTCCTTGCATATTATTATCTGTTATATCATTATTTGGACTACTATTTATTTCTACAAGAGCTATTTCGTTATTTTTTACCATTCCAAGCTCTTCTCTTGCTATCTTTTCTATATATTCTCCATTTTCCAGTTGCCCTATCTGTTTTCTTAAGACTCCGTTCTCCTCCCGTAATTTGTCTATATGATTTTCCATATGACATATTTTCTTATCCATTTTATCAGATTCTATGGAAGTTCTGTTAAGAACCATTAACAGGTTGACAGTTAATATGCTAAAAAGACTTAATAACAATAATGTATAATAAAATCTTTTTTTACTTCTCTTCATGACCTGCTCCTCTTTTAAATATCACAAAATAGCCTGGCTTCCTCATAAAGTTCCAGATCTACTACTCTGGGAGAATTTGTAAGAGCATCTTCCATA
>JBEHWP010000292.1:0-7554 GCA_040217665.1 Vulcanimicrobiota bacterium | reverse complement strand
GTGGGCCTGAAGGACTGACAGGAATTGCAGTGTTAGCTGTAATAGTGACGTTTTTATACGGTTATGATTATTATAATCGTAATGCGTGATGCGTAATGCGTGATGCGTATCAGGGCGTTTTATAAAACGCCTCTACTCAATTTTCATTTTTCACGACTCACGACTCACCGCTCACACTTTTCACTACTTACTATTTATGCTATAATATAAGAAACTGAAAAAGAGAGGGGAGTTATTTATGATTAAAAGTATTCTTGTGCCTATGGGCACATCGGACAGTTCTGTTGCCGCACTTAAAACATCAATTAATCTTTCCAATCTTTTTAAGGCAGAGTTGCGTTTGCTTTATGTTGAAGATATGAGAAAGATCAATGTGACTATGATGAATTACATGTCTGCAGGAGTCGGTATTTCTTTTGATTCACCGTCTCTTGAACTGGAAAGTAAAAGAGCTGAAGAGAACATTAAAAAAGAGATTGACTTTGTGCAGACAGTTTATAATGACTTCAAAAATACCATAGAAGCTAAAAACTCTCTTACTGTTATAAAAGGTGATATTACAGAAGAGATATTAAAGGAAACTCATTCGGTAGATCTTCTTGTAATGGGGAAAAGCCTTGAGAAGGATAGTGAGGGAAAATTACAGGGTTATGTTTTTAATGTGATTCAGAGAACCAACAAACCCATCATATCTGTCAGCAAAGGTGACACACTGGGAAACAATTTTCTTATAGCATATGACGGTTCGACTGCAGCCAATAATGCCCTCAGAATTGCAGGAGAATTTATATCTTTATTAAATCCCGCAGTAACTGTTATTACAGTAAAAGAAGACAGGGAAGAGGCAAAATTACTCATTGAAGAAGCAAAAAAATATCTTCTCCCCTATAAAGAAGATATAAAAACTATATGGAAACACGGGAAAGAAGTGGAAAATATTTTAGAAGTAATCAAAGAAAAGCATATTTCCTGTGTGGTCATGGGAGGATACGGAGATAATAAAATCAGGGAATTCTTCCTTGGCAGAACTACGGAACAGGTGCTGAATATGCTTGATATACCGGTCATAGTGGCAAATGTGTGAGTGGGGAAGAGTGAAGGGTGAAGAGTGAGTCGTAGGGGCGACCCTCTGTGGTCACCCGGTACCGGTGAAAATACGCATCACGCATCACGCATCACGCATCACGCAACTAAAACTGGCCATGTAAATGTATGGCCGTCAATATTATATTTGACAAAAAGTGACTTGCAAGGCATGCTTCAAGTCCTCTTTTTTTAAAGAGCCATCCCAGTAAGAGACCGTAGACGAATATCTGCATAAATCTCATCCATTCGGGATGTAACATGCCGGCATGGGCAATACTCCACAGGGCAGATGTTATTACTATAGAGTAAACCCATTTTAATCTTACATTTCTGAAGGTATAAAGTAAGAGAGCAGGCCAGAAAAAACGCCATGTTACTTCTTCAACCCACGGGGCGCATGATGCAATATGGAAAAGTCCTACCTCTTTTGAAACATAGTAAGAAAGCATTAAATCCGAAATTTTTCTGCCATGGTCTGATGTGACAGGATGAATAAAATATACCAGACATTCTGTAAGCCCTGTAAATATTATACATGTTATAAGAATATCTATCCAGTACCATGCCGATTTCCAATCTCTTCTTAAGGGCCTTAAATCTAAATATTTATAGAGTAAAGATCCTGCTGTTATGAAGATAAATAATTTTATTAAATCATAGGGAATAATGAATATCATTAAGGTTAAATATCCCGAAAAATCAGGGTTTTTAAGGTTTTCTGTCACGCCTGGCCAGTTGAATATAAAAGGCATAAATTTTATTATGGCAAAAAAAGTATTTATAAGGGCAATAATTAAGGCACGATGCCGGAATTCCATGGCTTTCCTGTAAAAAGAAATAAAAATCATGGAGGCAATCATGAAAGATATACACTCGAAAATTATTGTTATAGTGCCGGCAATCTGTGAATAATCAGACAATTTATATATTTTTCTCTTTTCTGTATATGTTTATCTCTAAAATCAATGACCTGAGTATAAGCATAAAGGTTTTACTCCCGTAACGCTTGACGCGTCACGAGAACAGCTATGTATTATTTACGCTCACCACAATAAGCATGTTATAATTTATAGAATTTTTTGTCTATAACCTTTATAAATTTATTTTTCCTCAAAGAGGAATAAAAAAAAAAAATCTAGAAATAGTATATACATACATTTAAAAAAAAATAAGGAGGGATAAGTGTGAGGAAATTAATAATATTTTCCGCAGTTTTACTTTTGTTGTTATGTTCAGGTTGTGGAGGCGGGGGGGGATACAGTTACATCACCTCAATCCATTACATCATCATCAGGTTCTCTTGAATTTTCCGCAAAGTGGCCATGTTCCGGCGATGATATGTCGGCCCAGGTAATTCAGCCGGAAGTAGAAAAAATAGAAATAACAATAACAGGAAGTAATATTCCGGCTCCCATAGTTATCTATTTGAATAAGGGAGAAACGACAAAGGTTATATCCGATATCCCGACAGGCACAGTGCAGCTGGAATTCAGAGGTTTAAATGCCGCAGGTACAGTTCTTTCAAGCAGAATAACACAGGTTACAGTTCTTGCAGGCCAGACTGTGAATGTCAGTGTAATTCTGGGTATATCGATTTTAGCAGATGGTTTTTATCCTTCAACAATAACTATTTATTTAGGAGATACACTTGTATTTGTAAATAACGATACAGTCCCCCATACAATCAGAATACCGGGTAAGACAGATACTGTCACCATACAGCCCGGAGGTTCTTATTCGTGTCTCTTCGGGCCAGGTTCTCAACCGTCTTATACCTGCACCGGAGACGGAGTAACAATACTTACTATTATTATCGGGAATGCTGTAATAGCAACACCTACGACAGGTCCTGTTGCTACAAAAGAGATTTTCGTAGATCTTGTAAATGGCAGTGATCCGAACGGTGACGGTTCCTTTGACAGGCCATATCAGCATGCAGAAAAAGGAATAACTGTGGCAAACGGCGATCAGACTGTCGCCACTGTTACATTAATAGCGCAAAATGATCCTACAACCTATATACCTCCCAATACTCTCAGTTTAAGAAGTAATTTAACTTTAAGGAAATATATTTCAGATCCGAATACGGCAGATAATGAATGTATAATAGATTTCACCGGCTCTACTATAAATTCCTTTGCAGGAATAATACTTGCAGGTTCTAATACACTTCAGGGAATTACTGTTCAGCATGTAGCAGAGGGAAGCGGAATAAGAGTAATCGGCACTTCCTGCAACATTGATAACTGTGCCATAACCGGTAATTATTATAGTCTCACCCTTCCTCCTGTCCATAACGGAGCAGGTATTGCAGTGGGAGGAACAAATTGTATTATAAATAGCTGTATGATAGTCGCAAACAGTCTTATAGGTAATGGTAAGAATATCACCCCCAGAAAACGCGATTTCAGTAAGGTTACAGGTAAGAATAAGAGAAAAAATGATAAACATTTAAGAGAAATGACTGCTTCTGACGTGCCAGAGATGCCTTCCGGCGGATTCGGAGGAGGTATTTCTGTAGACACAGGAGCATCCTGTTATATGACGGGAGAAAATTTTATTTCTTTAAATTATGCTCCTGCCGGCGGAGGTATTGCCAACAGAGGAACCATTAGAGTTTCTGGAACGATTCTGGGAAACGGAGCTCTTTTTGCCGGAGGAGGAATTGCCAATATAGGAAATATGACTTTAGTTGATACTAATGTGACGAATAATATAGTTTATTATCCTGCTTCTGAACTTCCCCCTACCACTTATAGCACTTTTGCCGGAGGAGGAATTGCCAATATAGGCACCTGTAATATTACAGGTACCTATGATGGTGGGGATGGCAATACACCGGTCAGCGGACTTATACAGTCGAATATAGTGCTAAGTGATTATAGTGACGATTTCCTCGCCGGAGGAGGTATAAGTAATACTGTATATGAACTTTCCGACGGAACTGTCCTGAAAGGTACATGCACTCTGAAAAATACCTTTATAGAAGGAAATATACTCATCGATGACTCCGGAACAGCAGAAGATGCTTACGGAGGAGGAATATATAATGCAGCAACTATGACAGTAACAGGATCTTTAATATCCTCAAATACGACTACCGGGTATGGAGGAGGTATATGTAACGATTTCTGGAGTGATGAATCCCATACAGTGGTTTCTGTAGGAAATTGCACTATAAATACTTCATATATTGGAAGTCCTCCTGTAGCGCCACATGTTAATTATGCAAATAGTGCAACAATATGCGGAGGCGGTATTGCCAATTATGCCACCTGTACTATTAATAACAGTACTATAAAATCAAACTCTGTCGATGGGTGGGGAGGAGGTATTTTTGAGTATACGTCCGGTTATAATACCTATCATGTACAGGCAAAATGTACTGTAAGTAATTCGATCATCGGAGGAGATACTGACGCAGAAAGCAATATTTCCGGCGAAAGTGGAGGAGGAATATATATAGAAGAACCTCACAGCCTTCTCAATATTAACGGCACAATTTCTTTAAATAAAAATACTGCTGCAAAAGCAGGTGGTGGCATAGCAAATGAAGGAATACTGAATATTTCTGCTACGGGAACCATAAATAATAATAAAGTTACAGGAAACTATTACGGAGGATGTATTTGCAATTTTCACAGCAGTTCATGCACTATATCCGGCAACGGAACAATAACAGGAAATTCATCTGCTCATGCAATACCTGCAGGAGGAGGAATTTATAACGAATCGGGTGCCATCTATTCCAAGGCAACAGGTTGGACTGTTACTGGTAATACGCCTGATGATGTTGTAGGGCCATAAATTATTTCGACATAAAAAAGGGCGACTAAAATTTTTCGCCCTTTTTATTTATTGCAAGAGTTGTACACAGGCTGTGGATAAAGTTACTAGAAAACATTAATTGAGAAAAGTTGTACACAGGCTGTGGATAAATATGGAAATTATGAAAAGTTGTACACAGGTTGTACACAGCCTGTGTACAACTGATAACAAAAAATCTACCATCCCAGATTATAAAAAACGCCTCTACCGTAATACTGGCCGGCGAATCTGAGATCTTCTTCTATTCTGAGAAGTTCATTGTATTTACTGACCCTGTCCATTCTACAGATAGAACCTGTTTTAATCTGTCCTGCATTGGTGGCTACAGACAGGTGTGATATAAATGTATCGTCCGTTTCTCCCGATCTGTGCGATATGACCGATGTATAGCCGGAACGTTTTGCAAATTCTATGGCAGACAGTGTCTCCGACAGGGTTCCTATCTGATTGAGCTTTATCAATACGGAATTTGCCGCTTTTGTATGTATGCCTTTTCTTATTCTTTTTATATTTGTTGCAAAAAGGTCATCACCTACAAGCTGTATTTTTGTTCCCAGTCTTTCCGTCATGGCCTTCCATCCTGACCAGTCATCTTCAGAAAGGCCGTCTTCTATAGAGATAATGGGATATTTCCCCGACAGTTTTTCATAGGAGTCTATTAATTCTGCAGAGGTAAGCTCTTCACCGGTGCTTTTTAATATATATTTGCCGTCCTTATAAAATTCCGTAGCCGCACAGTCAAGGGCAATACATATTTCCTGCTCCGGTTTATATCCTGCATCATCTATGGCATCTATTATAAGTTCCATTGCTTCTTCATGGGATTTTAACTGAGGTGAAAAACCTCCTTCATCTTCAACGGACGTACTTAGCCCTTTTTCTTTAAGGATTTTCCTCAGAGAATAAGTTACTTCGCTCCCGATTCTGATTGCTTCGGAAAAGGACTGGGCTCCCACGGGAGCTATCATAAATTCCTGAAAATCAAGATTGCTATTTCCGTATATGCCTCCGTTTATTACATTTATAAAAGGAAGAGGAAGGTGAGTGGCACAGGGTCCGCCGAGATATTGATAGAGAGGCAGTTCTACTGCATTGGCAGCGGCTTTCGCCACAGCCATTGACACGGCACTTATGGAGTTTGCTCCCAGTTTCGATTTGTTATCAGTTCCGTCAAGCAGTATGAGCATCATGTCTATTTCCATCTGTTTTGTCGCATCCACTCCTGCCAGTTTCGGAGCTATTATGCCGTTTATATTATCTATTGCCTTCATAACTCCAAGGCCGTTATAATCTTTTTCACCGTCTCTGACTTCCAGTGCTTCATAGGTGCCGGCATATGCGCCGGAAGGCACTGCTGCTCTTCCCATTACACCGTTACCGAGCCATATATCCACTTCAAGTGTGGGATTCCCTCTGGAATCAAGTATCTGTCTTGCTACTGTTCTGAATATATTTGTATCTGTCATAATTGCCTCCTTAATCTATTTAGATTATGCCTGTGGTAAATAAAACCTTATCTTCTACTTCCAGAAGAAAATCTGCACTTACTTTCCCAAGTTTTTGTTTTAACCGGCTTTTGTCTATAACACGTAATTGATGGCATAGGATTACGGAATCACTTGCAAGTCCACCTTCTTTTTGAGGAATGAAACAACAGGAAGGTAAAGACGCCCTCTTTAAATTTGTTTTAAGAGGTATTGCCAGAACAGTTTTTGTGAACCTGTTAATCAAATCATTCTGAAAAATGAGGACGGGACGAATACCTGACTGTTCAGAGCCTTTTTGGGGATTCAGGTCTGCCAGCCATATTTCTCCTCTGCTAGTCATTCTATATCTTCCTTTTTAAGATTTATTACATAATCTTCAATACCTTCTTCTGCAAGATCCTTATCTTCCTGTTCCTGTTCACTGTATAATCGGGCTAAATCTTCTTCACTATACTTTGAGTAAAAAGAAAAACGTGAATTGAATTTTAAAAATTTAATATATTTTTCTACTTCATATAATTGTTTATCATCAAGGTGATTGATTTCATTTAAAATATGTTCTTTTACAGTCATCATATTCACTCACCTCCTGAACATATTATATCATTATTCATTAAATTTCCTCAACGTTTATCTCTTCAATTACTTCATAAAGATCTGCCGGTTTTATGCCTCCTGAAAGTTTTTCAGGCGCAAGAAGGACTCTTACTTTAAGCCTTTTTCTTCCCATATCCAGTTCCAGTATCTGTCCTTCTTTTACCGTAGAACTTGCTTTACCTGTTCTGTCATCTATTTTAATCTTACCTTCGTCACACATAAGATTGCCTATGGGCCGTCTTTTTATTAATTTACTTAATTTCAGATATTTATCTAGTCTCATTTTTGGATTCCTTCTTTACCAGTTCCCATATTTCATCGAGTTCCTCAAGTGTTCTGTCACAGATAGATTTCCCGTCTTTTTTATCCAGTGAAATCTCTTCCAGTCTCTTAAATCTTTTTACAAATTTCTTTATTGTGGAATTAAGAGCATATTCAGGTTCCACATCGAAATGTCTTGCCAGATTGACTATTGTAAATAACATGTCTCCCAGTTCTTCTTTTATATGGTCACTGTTCTGTTCCTTTATGGCACCCTGAAATTCCTCTATCTCTT
>JBEHWP010000291.1:0-7599 GCA_040217665.1 Vulcanimicrobiota bacterium | reverse complement strand
ATAAAGAGGTTTTTTAAAAGTACAACAAAAATATGGGGTAACATTCAGGTATAAGAATAAACAGACTTATATTACTCCAAAATAAAATTATAAAAAATACTCTTAAAGTTAAATTATTTATTCTTGCGGAGGTTCAAATTTTATTAAGAAAGGATTAGATTCGACAGGTATTTCCACATCTACATCCCTCTTCAAAATAAGTTTTGTCGCTTTTGGTCTTCCGATAGTTGTATTAAGTACCTGAGAAAGTTCATACATATCGATTTCAGGATACTTTAATATCAAATCCTCAAGAATCTGGTTATAACTTTGAGATTTATTAACATAGAGATCCAGTATTTCACTTTTGAGTGTTTCTTGCTTTAACTTATCCATAATTTATATCCTCTCTCAACTTTTTCAAAGAAATTATTCCCTCCTTCTATTATTATAGAAAAATCTATAAATAAAATCAACATAATTTTAAGATAAAAATATAATTACTGAGTTAAGAATATCCAAAACCCTATCTGTCACATTTAACAAAAAAGCAATTAGCTGTTAGCAATTAGTTATCAGTTTTCAGTTAACAATTAAAGCTAATAGCTAACAGCTAATTGCTAATAAAAATTAATGAAGAAGGATAAGATCCTTCTCCATAACAGATTCAATGAAAACCACAATTAACCAGCCACTGCATCTCTCAATGCTTTACCAGGTTGGAAAGTAGCAACTTTGCGAGCAGGTATTTCTATCTTGTCTCCAGTTCTCGGATTTCTTCCTTCTCTGGCTTTTCTTTCCTTCACGGTGAAACTACCAAAAGGAATCAACTGTACTTTCTCTCCCTTTGCCAAAGCCTCTTTTATAATTTCAAATACAGCATCTACAGCTACAGTAACATCCTTTTTCTTAAGGCTTGTTTTTTCAGTAACTTTCTTGGCAAGTTCTGTTTTGGTCAAAATTAACACCTCCTTTCATTTATATCTGTTCATCTCAAGTTACAACTCAAGATTTATCAACGTTTTAACCGTTAAGTGTTAAATTACCTTGCATATTCACCATTTTTTTTAAAAGTCCTTCTAAAAACCTGAAAAAATCTGGATTTTTAGAAAAAATTATTTAATTTATGAGGTGCACCGGTAATTAATTCAAATCCCCGGTCTGTAACCAGGACAGTATCTTCGATTCTGACTCCGCCCCATCCGCTGAAATAAAGACCCGGTTCAACAGTAACGACCATACCTGCTTCTAATTTTTGATTATTTGTAGAATTAAGTCCCGGACTTTCATGGACCATCAGTCCTACACCATGACCGACACTGTGTCCGAATTCTTCTCTGTATCCTTCGCCGGCAAAAATGTCTCTTGCCACTCTGTCGACTTCTTTACATTCGACGCCGGGCGCAACAGTATTCATGGCAGCTTTCTGTGCTTTTTCAACAAGATTATAAACAGCAGTCTGTCTTTCATCCGCTTCTCCAATCAGAACAGTTCTGGTGCAATCGGAACAATAACCGTTATAAGTAGCTCCGTAATCAATAATTACCAGTTCTCCTTCTTTTATAATTTCATCGGATGTTTTTGCATGGGGCATTGCTCCCCTTGGCCCGGAAGCAATTATTATTTCAAAGCTCTCCTTAAATCCTCCAAGGGTCTGTATAAAATAATTAAGGTGGGCTCTTATTTCTCTCTCTCTCACACCTGGTTTGAGATATTTCATCGTATTCAGAAAGGCTTCATCTGCAATAGACGAAGCTTTTTTCATACAATTTATTTCTTCCTGTGTTTTTATTTCTCTCAAATGTTCCACAACTTTCCTGGTAGGTACAAGATTTATAGATGATAGCTTTCTTGCCATATCCTCATAAAAAGAATACATGACAGTATCGGCTTCAAATCCAAGGGATTTTATGTTCAGTTGCCCTGTGGCAGTAGCCAGGCAATCCAGAGGTTTAATCTCTTTACCGGGAAATTTAATTACTGTAAAATCTTTTGCCTCATTCTGTGCTCTCTCAAGATATGTAAAATCAGTAAATAACATGGCATCCTGTTCAGTAATTAAAACCCATCCCCCGTCTCCGCTGTATCCGCTCAGGTATCGCCTGTTAACACCGGCTGTTACCAGGAAAGCATCTATCTTAAGTTCGTCAAATCTATTTCTTAATTTTGTTAATTTCATCTTTCACCTCTTCAAGTCCTACAAGTTCCTTTAACTTCCTTACTTCATTCGGACCGAGATATCTCCATGCACCGGGCTTTAAACTTCCGAGTCTGAGTGTTCCTATCTGAACGCGCCGTAATTCTACGACTCTATAACCTAAAGAAGTGCACATCCTTCTGACCTGTCTCTTTTTTCCTTCATATATCTCAATTTCAAATATTGTTTCCTTACCTTTGGCCTTCACCAGTTTTACCCTTGCCGGTGCTGTAAGTCCGTCTGATAATTCAACACCGTTTCTGAGTTTTTCGAGTTTTTTGGGAGAAAAACCGCCGTAAAGTTTTACAATATAAACTTTACCGATTTTATATTTCGGATGAATTAATCTGAACGAAAAATCTCCGTCATTGGTTAATATTAAAAGACCTTCTGTATTATAGTCCAGCCTCCCTACAGGATATACTCTTGCTTCCGTCTCAGGAAGCAGGTCTAAAACAGTCGGCCTTTTTTGCGGGTCAAATGATGTTGTAACATAACCTTTAGGTTTATTTATTATAAGATAGACCTTTTCTTCCGGGTTAATTATTACTCCGTCAAAAGAAACTCTGTCTCTGTCAGGATCAATCTTAATACCCTGTTTTGTTACAGGTCTGTCATTTACCTTTATTCTACCGGTTTCAATCAAATTCTCTGCTTCTCTCCTTGAGGAGATACCGCAATGAGCAAGAAATCTGTTAAGTCTAATCATAATTTTTAAAAATTTCCAAAAATATTCTGAAAATTATACCTTCTATTGTTTTATAACAGCAAGAATTATACAAGGGGTTCCTGGGAACCCCCTGTATTTTATCCTTTAAAAAATCATCATTTCCTGGAAATATTATTCCCCTTCCTCATCATTATTATCAGATAAATTTTTCTTATCCAAGTTTTCCTGCCAGGTCTGGAAAGCAATTTTTACAGGTTTTGTCGGAGAAATAGTGGTAATTGCATGTTTATAAACCATCTGTATTTTACCTTCATTTTCCAAAAATACGGTAAAATTATCGTAACCCTTTACCATACCTTTTAGTTGAAAACCGTTGACGAGATATATAACAACACCAATTCTTTCTCTTTTTATCTGTTGCAGGAAATTATCCTGACAATTATTCTTTGCCATCTATCTATACTGGCTCTAAAGACCAGATAATATATAATCCAGTCTTCCTGGCACAATCTCCTTCCTTGATATTACTAGTTTTTTTAAATATATTCGTTAAAGTCCTTTATTTTCCTGCTAATAAGATATTTTTTATTATTATCAGAGATATTTTACCTGTGCGAGTATAAATAACTCATAAATTTATTCTCTCTGTGAGTAAAGAATCTGACAATTTTTCTGAATCAAAATAATGGCGGAAGACCATCGATGCTTCTGACAATCTCTTTAACCATATCTTCCTTTGAAATACCCTGTTCAGGCTCGAACCAGACAATGTCTTTATCCTTTCGAAACCAGGTCATCTGCCTTTTGGAAAAATGTCTCGTATTTCTCTTTATAAGACGTAATGCTTCGGACATGGTGCTTTTCCCTTTAAGATAATCGGCTGTTTCGGGATAACCGACTGCATCCAGAGGAGGACTTTCAAAAGAATAGCCTTTTTCCATAAGCGTGAGGACTTCATCAACCAGGCCGTAAGAAAACATCCTGTCAATTCTTTCTTCAATAAGCCTGTAGAGAGTTTCTCTTGACCAGTTTATACCGAATTTCATACATTTAAAAGGAAGAGGTTCCCGGTTTTTCTGAAGACCTGACATGGTAACAGAACCTGTTTTAAATACCTCAAGGGCACGTACGATACGCCTTAAATCATTATGGTGAATCCTTTCGAAAGCTTCCCTGTCTACACGGGATAACATGTCATGGAGATATTCGGTGCCTTTCTCTGCAGCCAGTTCTTTGAGATAGCTTCGATATTCGTAATCGGGAGACGTAACGGGTAATACAAGCCCTTCCGTAACTGCTTTTATATAAAGACCTGTGCCTCCTACCAGAAGAGGTCTTTTTCCTCTCCCGTACACATCAAGGATTGTGTCCATTGCCATCTTTTGAAAATCATAAAGGGTAAATTCTTCTCCGGGACTGATAATATCTACAAGATGGTGGGGTACAAGGAGACGATCTTCTGCAGACGGCTTTGCCGTACCTATAAGAAGCTCTTTATATATCTGCCTTGAATCTGCAGAGATTATTTCTCCGCCAATTTTGAGAGAAAGATTGAGGGCAAGTTCCGACTTGCCGCAGGCAGTAGGTCCCAGTATTACTATAAGCGGAGGATAACATTCTTCATGCATATCTTTTAAACAGTTTACCTAAATCTCTTTCTGAAAAGCTTAATATAACTGGTCTCCCGTGAGGACAATAAGCAGGATTTTCCGTTTTAAACAATCTCTGAACAAGGCCCGTCATATCTTCCCTTGAAAGCCTATCCCCTGCCTTAATTGAAGCTTTGCAGGCAATGGAAGCCATAATATTATGAAATAATACTTCACTGGAAATCTTTTTTTCGGAAAAAGCAAACTCGGCCACGAGATCTTTTAAGAATTCCTCATTACTTACCCTGTCAAGGCCTGAAGGAATACCTCTTATAAGAAACGTATTTTCACCGAAATCCTCAAGGTCGAAACCAAGGGACGATAAAAAAGAATTATTTTCCCTGAGCCATTCCGCTTCCTGTGATGAAAAATCTAAAGTAATAGGAAGAAGAAGGCTCTGAGACGGACATGTGCCGGACATATTTCTTTTTAATAATTCAAAATTTATTCTCTCATGGGCGACATGCTGATCTATTAATAGCAGTTCATTTTCAGTAAGGACAATGATATAAATATCTTTAAAATTTCCTATTACATTAAAGGAAGTATCTTTATGGGTAATTTCATAAGATTTTACGGATACGTCGCAACCGGAGGTAATATAGAACTGTTCCCTGTCCCTGTTGTTTTCTATGTCATGTTTTTCTATATGCTCTGCCAGTTGAGACACATCACTTTCATCAGATGTGACGTATTCTCCGGCATATTCTTCTGTATGTTCCGGCGATTGAGACACTGTATCAGCTCTGCTCTTTTCTCCGTCACCTTCTTCTGAACGCCATGCCGGTTGAAATACATCACGTTCATCAGATATGATATGTTCTCTCTCAAATTCTTCCGTATACTCCGTCGATAGAGACACTGTCTCAGGTATGCTCTTTCCCGGCTCAGATCTTTCTATATAAGGCGGTGATGAAAATAGAACACTTTCTTTAAATGTGTCTTTTCTTCTGTGAAAATCAGGTAATTCTATCTGGCGCGGAGAAATGTGTTTATCACCGAATGGAGATATACTGTGAAAAGAAATACTTGTGCTCTGTCTGTTTCCGCACGGTAATATATCTCTGTAAGAAATAGCTTCAGGAGCAAGAGCATTGGAAATAGTTTTTGTTATTAAAGAAAATATGACCCCTTCTTTTGCAAATTTCACATCTTCCTTTGCAGGGTGAATATTGACATCTATCAAATGAGGGTCTATGTCAAGAAAGAGAAATACTGCAGGGAATCTCCCGTGGGGGATTAATTTTTTATATGAATCCTGAATGGCTTTATACATCAATCCCGGCTTCACAAAACGTTTATTTATAAAGAGAAAAATACGGGATCTATTTGGCATAGTATAGGAAGGATGGGATATAAGACCGGTCAGGATAGCTTCTTCACATGCCCCTTTTACAGGAATAAGTCTGTCATGAAGATTGCTGTAAATCTGGGTCACTCTTGATAAAAGATCCGGTACAGGCTGATAGGAACATATTTCTTTTCTATCGGCAGAAAGGGAAAAATACACGTCACAATGGGAAATAGCCATTCTGGTAATCACATTATTGATTGCATTCTGTTCTGTTTTAGAGGGAGCCAGAAATTTTCTTCTTGCAGGAACATTGAAAAAAATATTTTCCACCAGAACAGTAGTTCCGGGGGGACATCCTGTTTCTTCATTATCTACAAGAAGGCCTCCTTCAAATACAATCTTCCTTCCCAGAATTTCATCATGTTCTTTTGTAACAAGTTCAACCCTGGACACAGCGCCTATACTTGCAAGGGCCTCTCCCCTGAATCCCATGGATACTACTCTGGAGAGATCTTCAAATTCTCTGATTTTACTTGTACCATGACGTTCAAAAGCAAGTACCGCATCGGTCTGGCTCATGCCTGTGCCGTTATCGGTAATCTTAATCCTGTTTCTTCCCCCGTCTCTGAGTTCCACATCAATCCTGGAAGAAGAAGCATCAAGAGAATTCTCAATCAATTCTTTTACAACAGAAGCCGGCTTTTCAACAACTTCGCCGGCTGCTATCTTTTCCGAAACACTTCTGTCTAGAATTTTTATTCTGTCTGGCATTTGTTCGTGACGCGTAACGCGTAACGCGTGACGCGTGATTGGTAATGAGTAGTGAGTGATGTTCGAGACACCACTCACTACTCACTACTCACCTCCTACGTTCTATGGGCAATCCTGTTACGTCCGCCCTTTTTGGCTTCATAAAGGGTTTCATCTGCTATGACTACAAGATCTTTCTTCGAGTCACAGTCTTCAGGGAAACTGGATACTCCTCCGCTTATTGTTACTTTTACAACTTTATTACCTGCAATAAAGTCATATTCTTCCACTGCCTGTCTTATTCTTTCCGCTATGAGTATGGCTTCTGTTCTGTTTGTGTTAAGACAGGTTATGGTAAACTCATCTCCGCCGTAACGACAGATAATATCATTATCTCTTGTAACACTTTTTATAAGACCTCCCACCTGTTTTAACAGAGCGTCACCCTGGGGATGACCGAAATTATCATTTACAATCTTGAAGAAATCAATATCCAGAATCATAACAGAGAGAGGTTTATTGTTCTTAAAGGCTTTCTTGAATTCCTGATCGAGGCTCTCCTGGAAATAGCCATGCGTATAAAGGCCGCTGAGACTGTCAGTAATGGCAAGCTGGGCAACATTTTCATGAAGCTGGGCATTTTTTATGGCCAGTGCTGCCTGGTTGGCAAGAATTGACAGAAGCCTCAAATCATCATCTTTAAAACTGCCGACACCCTGCTGGCCTACATATATGGCTCCTATGGCATCTCTCTGAAAGAGGCATGGCACAACCATTACAGAGCGTATGGCTTTCATTTTAGGGATTATTTTTTCTTTCTGAAATTTATGAGCATCGTTTAAAAGTATGGAACCTTTCTTTTTTATAACCTCTGCAACAGTGCTTTCTCCTACATCCAGACTGAAATCCTTGAATAATCTTTCATGCTGGGGAAGGGTATGACAGTTCTTTACAACTACCATATCACCCTCTTTACCTCTTTCCCTGAGATATATAACACAGGTATTACAGTTTACAAGATTTTTAACCATATTTACAACCAGCTGGACAATCTTTTCAA
>JBEHWP010000290.1:0-7648 GCA_040217665.1 Vulcanimicrobiota bacterium | reverse complement strand
TTCTGGAAATTTTTCTTGTATATTAACGAGAAATATATTATCATAACCTTTATGGTCTATCAATAATAAATTTTGTATAAAAGGAGTATATATTTATGAAGATTTTTATCACTCTTTTGCTTTTTGTATTACTTGCAGGTATTCTTCATGGTCAGGAAGTTCCAGAGATAAAACCGGAACAGTTTCAGGAAGTCATGAATGAATTTGTAAATCGATATAATGATCGGGAATATGATAAAATGGCAGCAAGTTTTTCTCCTGAAATGTTAGAGGAATTGCCGCTGGAAAAAGCAGTAGATTTATTTGACAATATGTTTGCCAGTTACGGTCCTATTTTAAAAGTAGAACCACCGGTTTTAAAAGAAGGCAATCAGGCAATATTTGGTGTCCGTCTGGATAAAGGAATTTTAAATATTAACCTTGTTATTACGAAAGATAATAAAATTTTCGCCATTCAGATTATGCCTTATATTCCGGATATACCTGTTCCTGAAAGAAACAAAGTAGAACTTTCTTTACCTTTCAAAGGGGAGTGGTTTGTTCTCTGGGGCGGAGATACAAACGCATTGAACAGGTATAACAGTGATCCTACAATGAGATATTGCTTTGATTTTATTTTGATAGACGGTAATAAAAAGACTCATAAGGATATAGGAGAGAACAATGAAGATTATTATGCCTATGGTCAGGAGGTTTTGTCGCCGGCAGACGGTACTGTCACTGATGTGATAGACGGCGTCAGAGATAATATACCCGGCATAAACAATCCTTATTCAAAACTCGGCAACGCTGTATATATTCAGCATTCTGATTATGAATTTTCAATTTTAGCCCATCTTAAACCTGGAAGTATAAAAGTTCGTCCGGGAGATAAAGTGAAAATGGGAGATACTGTAGGATTGTGCGGAAATTCCGGCGATTCCATACTGCCCCATATTCAGTATAACCTTCAGAACAGTTCTGTTATGCAGTATGCCACAGGAATTAAATGTTATTTTAAAAAATTGAGGATTAAAAAAGGTGGAGATATGCAGGAAAAATTCGACTATTCCCCGACTCAGGGTGATATGGTGAGTCCTGAGTAAGAGAATTTATTACTATGGTAGAACAATTTATAGAAAAAATGCCGAAAATAGAACTTCATGTGCATCTGGAAGGAGCCGTTCCTCTGGAGGTTTTATTTGAATTTATAAAAAAAGATAAAACTGAAACATCAATTAAAAATATCTGTGATCTAAAGGAAAAATTTCTTTATAGAGATTTTGAGCATTTTATTCAAATATGGGGATGGAAAAACAGATTCATTAAATCTGAGAAAGATTTTGAAGTTATAATCTATGAAGTATTGAAACGTATGAGCGGGGAACATATAATATATGCAGAAATTTTTTACTCTCCCGGTGATTTTGTTGTAAGGCAGGGGTTATGCAGCCAATCTATAACCGAATATTTAATTGCCGGTAAAGAAAGAGCATTTAATGATTTTAATATTCAATGTAACCTTATTGTAGATCTTGTAAGGGATCACGGACCGGATGTCGGTATGGAGAGATTAAAAGAAGTTACTCCTTATATAGGTAAAGGACTTATAGGTATTGGACTTGGCGGCAGTGAACAATATTACCCTGCAGGCCATTATAAAGATGTTTATAAGAAGGCAAAAGATCTTGGTTTCCGGCTTACTGCTCATGCCGGTGAAGTTGCGGGGCCAGAGTCTATATGGGATGCTCTGAAGAATTTATATGTTGAAAGAATAGGTCATGGAGCAAGAGCTTATGAAGACAGTGAACTGGTTTCTTTTCTTAAAGAAAAACAGATTCCTCTGGAACTCTGTCCGATAAGTAATATAAGAACCGGTGTTTTCAAGTCTATAGAAACTCATCCTGTAATAAAATATTTCAGGGAAGGTCTTATGGTAACAGTTAATTCCGATGACCCTGTTATGTTCAATACGTCTGTTACACAGGAATATCTTTTACTTGCCAGGCATTTCGATTTAACGATAAATGATTTGAAACAGCTAAGTGTTAACAGTATAAATTCATCTTTTATGAATGATAGTAGTAAAAAATTAATGAAAGAAACCTTTGAAAGAAAATGGAAAGATATAGAGGGGGACGCGAATAAAAGGGGATAATTATACGTTTAATAGAATATTATATTCTGTAATTATTGTAGCTGGCTGGTTTAATACGTAGTCCTCGTGTCACGGGTCACGATAATTTAAATGTATAGGAATTTTCATTTTAAAGGTCGTAAAATAAGGCTTTAG
This sequence comes from Vulcanimicrobiota bacterium, assembly GCA_040217665.1. Lineage (GTDB taxonomy): Bacteria > Vulcanimicrobiota > SpSt-956 > SpSt-956 > JAKJGF01 > CALARM01. The sequence continues at coordinate 5,376 of JBEHWP010000290.1, read as the reverse complement.
ATGAAAATTAGGTAGAAGTAGTTTATCTAAATAATTTAAAAGTATAGGAATTTTCATTTTTACTATTGTAAAATAAGGCTTTAGATGAAAATTAAGTAGAGGCAGTTTATCTAAATAATTTAATGAAAGAGGTGCTGATAAATATGTTGCAAAAATTATTGATACCTTTAATGATGTTAATTATATGTTCATCTGTAGCATGGAGTCTTCCTGAAAATGAAGAAAAATTAAAAGACGATGAACTTGCAGGTATTACACTGGGATTTTCTTTTGAACAGGTAAAGAGGATTCTCGGAGAACCGCAATTTATATCGGAATTACAGACCGATAAAGCAGATGAGAAACAGATGGTATGGGAATATAAAAATAAAGGTGTAAAAATTTTGTTTGGTAACGGTCACGTAGAAGTTATAATCCTGGAAAAACCATGTATTATTCCTACTCCCAGAGGTTTATTTATAGGAGATAACTGGAGAAAATCCCTTGAACTTTACCGTTATTGCAGTGCCTATGTACAGAATATGGGATATCAGATAGGTATAGTCTTTACTCTTGATGAAGGTCTGAAACTTTCCATAGCGATACCATCTGACAGTGAAGAAATTATGACCATAAGTCTCTGGAGAGAAAAAGAGTGAAAGTGAACGGTAAACAGTACTTTTGCCTGGTAATATAACTGTTCACTGTTCACTGTTTACTGATTAACCCATCTTGTTTCTCCAAGAAGTTCTGCTAACTGACCGGGATCATCTTCAAGAGCATATCTTCTTGTAAAATAACATTTAAAAACAGGAGGACTTTCATTCAGGTATTTAATGCCGAAATAGCTTATTTTATCAGTATTTAATTCCCTGCATAATAGAGGGAGTTTTCCTATTTCTTCAGAAGGAATGTTTAAAGCTCTGTAAATTTCCGTTGCTTTATCAACAGAAATACCTTCATAATCAATCTTTACCATAGACTCAATTTTATCGGTAAAAACTACAGAAGTAAATACACTTCTCTGGGGGTCTGAAGCAAGATAATTATGAAAATCTACAAATAAACTTATAAGCTTTGATGAAATATTCAATTTTGCCATTATGGCAGCTATTCCGGGACAGAGACTGTACCCGCTCTGTTCTATACCATTACAGAAAAATGTCTTGAGAACAGTCTTTGCATCAGGTTTATAATTGAAACCTATATAGAGACTTTTTTTTCTCATTAAGAAACTGATTACATCCAGAAAATACTCAATTGACTGAGGTTGAACATTCATTCCCCTCATAATACTGGCTGTTATTCTGGGAGATATAAGAGATTGATGGTAAAAACTTACTTTAACATTACCGTTATCAGAAAAATCCACTTTAAATAAAACATCTGTATCGGGAAAGTAACTGTTCAGTTTTTTAAAATTTCCTGATTTTTCTTCTTCTATACCTGCTTCTGACATAAATCTACACAGGTTGGATATATATGTTTCATCTTTACCCTTGAACATAATGCCCAGATTTTTTGATAGAGGTGAAAAACTCAGCTCTGACATCTTATAAAGATTTTCACTGAATAGTTCCTTGAGTTGTTTATACAGGGGAAAATGTTCGTCTTTGAGCCATGGAGCCAGAAGTTTTACCTCTCTATCAAATCTTTCAAGCTTATTTTCTTCCGACATTATTTTACCTCCCGTTAAAAAATTTTAAGAAGGAGAAACCTGTCTCCTTCTTAATTAAGAATTACAGAATTTTTCTTTAATTTATCTTGTCCTGTATTCTGCCATACCTTATAAAAAAACAGGGACAGAAGTCCCTGCTTTTTTATTTATTTACTATTTGCCGAGTGTGCGCGGTGAACCGTCATACCATTTTGCCGGTGAACCGTCTGCCAGTTTACCTTCTTCCTGGACGCCGCCGCCGCCGCCGCCCATGATCTGCATAAGTACCATTAATACATTTTCTACACTCATACCTGAAACTTCAGACAGATGCTGTAACAGCCCTTCTTCACCCATAGCATTTACCTGTTCTTCTGTAAGACTCTCAAGTGCGCCAACGAGCTGCATTACACCTGCTTCAGTTATGCCGCCGCCTTCTTCTGTTTTCGGATTTGAAGAAGGAACATTTCCGAGACTTGCCATGGCTTTAGACCAGCCTGTATCCTTGGCAAACTGGAGATCATTGTATTTATACTGAGGACCTCCCGGATTATCGGTCGGTGCATAAATGCTCAGACCTTTGGAATTTGGATATTTTCCCGGATCACTTTCATTTGCTATAACAGCTTCACTTATGGCTTTCTTTACATTTGCTGCTGCTTCTTTCAGCTTGGGATCTGATACGCCTTTTTCTAACAGATCTGCTACATGATTGAGATCTCTCATGTCTGCATATGGTTTCGGCTGCTGCCATCCGCCGTAATTTTCAGCCTGCATAATGGCATCTTTTACTGCAGTTTTATCGTTTGTATTTAAAATAGCTTTTGAAAGCTCATCAGATGCTTTTGTAACGCCGTCGACTTTTGTCAGATCTGTGGCAGAGAAGGTGCATATATCCTGCTGATGCTGTTCGTTGACTTTTACAACTATCTTTGCAAATTCTTCAGGAGATACGTCTATCTTCTTTGTCATAGCATTCTGTAACATTTCAATAGAACTGGACATAGATCTATTGTTCTGCAATGCACCGGCATTGAATTTCTTTTCTGCTATGGCTTTCTTTAAAAGGCTTAATACTTCACTCTTTGTTTTAGGTGCGCCTTTTCCGTCTTCAAGCATACTGTTATATGTCCAGCCCGGACCGCCTTCTGTTTCTTCGGAAGCGAGCAGTATTTTTGCATTATCTTTGAATTCATGAGCAACTTCTGCTGCTGCCATAAGGCATGCATCAAAGCCCAGTATGTCAATCTTTTTACCTGTAATTTTTTCTGCATCTGCAAGAGCCTGACTTAACTGAGGTGTAGACATGAATCCACCCTGAGTATCATCGGCAATGGCTCCTGTGAAACCGCCGCCGTGATCGTTCAGAATAAGAGCTACATGGTCAGATGGGAATTTATTCATCATATCTACGATGAATTTTGTCAGAGTTCCCGGTTTTGCCATATTTACATCCATACCATAATCTTCTAATACAGGAGAGTTTATCTGTTTCGGTGTTGTATCCTGTGTTACGTAGAATGTTCTTGCACCTGACCAGTTAATACTGGATGGGCCGCTCGGTGCCTTCTGTTCACCTGTTTCTGTTGTTTCCATGTCTCTTCCCGGACCTACATCTATCATGGCAACAATATGAGTATTTTTATCAGAACCTACGAGTTCCTGATTGTCTATATTGTCTGCCTGGAATTCTTTTAAATTACAGTCTGCTCCGATATAGTTCATAAAAAGCCATTTTTTATGTTCCCCTACTGGGATGTCTGATCTCTGACTGCCTAAATCTACTTGATCGGCTACCTTTTCAGAATTACTTTCTTTTGGTCTTATCTGGCCCGCTCCCTGGCTGATTGGCTGGAAACTGCCTATTCTGTTGATATCCATTAAATTTACCTCCTGTTATAATATTTTAATTGCTTTACGCAAATTCTGACCTCTTTTAACTTCTTTTATATTATAATAAGTCTTACCTTTTATTACAATAGGATTATGTTACAGAAATGTTAACTTTTTATAAAAAATTAAAAAGGAGTAAGAAAAATCTTTACTCCTTTTTAATTAATTATTTATTATTGTTTTCTGATTGGTTTTGGTGAGCCGTCAGGCCATACGGGAACAGGCGGGTTTGCATGGAGATCAGTCATTGTCATATTTTCCCAGTCTTCTCCTCCGCCATAGTTTTCGCCACTACCGCCGGGAACCTGTACTTTTCCAAGGGAATCCATAGCTTCATCCCACTGAGTATCCCTGGCAAACTGAAGTTCTTTGTAATCTGCTCCGAGTCCGTCTGATTTCATTTCACCATATATATGTAACCCTTTTGAATTGGGATGTTCGGAAGGAGAATTTTCATTTGCTATAATAGCTTCAGAGAGAGCTTTTTTTACTCCGAGAGCAGCTTCTTTCAGAGCAGGATCTTTTACTGCCTTTTCAATAAGGCCTGCCATATGATCGAGATCTCTCATGTCTTTATATGGTGCCCATCCGCCTCCGTAATTTTCAGCCTGCATTATGGCTTTCTTTACTTCAGCTTTTTCATCTGTTTTTAGAATTGCCTGGGCCAATGTGTCAGTGGCTTTTGTAAGATCTCCCACTTTTGTCAGATCTGTGGCAGAGAATGTTGGAATATCTTTCTGGTGTTCTTCATTTATTTTTACAACGAGTTTAGCAAACTCTTCAGGAGATACATCGATTCTCTTTGTCATAGCTTCCTGTAATTTTTGCAGTGCATCTCCTTTACTTCCGCTCAACATAGGTGAATATGTCCATCCCGGGCCTCCTTCAGTTTCTTCTGAAGCAAGGAGTATTTTTGCATTATCTTTAAATTCATAGGCTGCCTGAACATCAGCCATAAGACAGCAGTCAAAACCGAGTATGTCAATTTTCTTACCGGTAATTTTTTCTGCATCTGCAAGAGCCTGTTTTATCTGAGGCATAGTGAACATTCCGCCGTTTGTATCATCCGATATGGCACCTGTCCATCCTCCGCCGTGATCATTCAATACAAGAGCTGCATGATCTGATGGAAACTTTGTCATGCTATCTACAATGAATTTTGTAAGGGTTGCAGGAGATGACATGTCAACATTTAATCCGTGATCTGCTATAACAGGGGAATTGATCTTTCCTTCAGCACTGTCTTTTGTTACATAAAAGGTTTTTCCGCCTTTCCAGTCAATAGCAGACGGTTTTTCTTTATCTTCTTCCGGAACCTCTCCTCTTCCAGTGGGGCCTACATCCATCATGGCTACAATATGAGTATTTTTATCAGAACCTGCCAGTTCCTGGTTGTCAATATTAAGAGCCTGAAATTCTTTCAGATTACAATCTCCGCCTATATAATTCATAAAAAGCCATTTCTTGTGGATTCCTTCAGGAACATCCCCTTTATGGCTGCCAATATCTACCTGATCTGATACCTTCTGTTCTGTTTCTTTTTGTTTTATCTGACCTGTTCCGCCGGTAAGGTGTGTGAAACTGTTAAGTCTGTTAATTTCCATTTTATTACCTCCTTAAGCTTGTTGCCAATGGCAACATTATTTCTATTTATCTATTGTTCATTATATAGATTTTGTAATTTATTACAAGATGGTTTATTGAAATAGTTGTTACAGATTTGTTAACTTTATGACAAAAAAACAGGGCTGTCAGAGACAGCCCCGTTTTTTTTATTAAAAATTAATCTTTGTTTTTACGCACAGGGAATGGCGAACCATCGGGCAGAAATTCAGGTGTGTCAGATG
>JBEHWP010000289.1:0-7700 GCA_040217665.1 Vulcanimicrobiota bacterium | reverse complement strand
GGAATTATTGATTTAAACGGATCTTTTATAACTTCAACACCGTAAATACCGGAAAGGTTTGAGCCGAGAAATATTACAACAGCACTGAATACTGCAACTCCCAGAGAATAAGGAAACCCGATCTGTGTTGCTATGTGAACTACAGGGAGAATATACATAAACATGAAAGGACTCTTTATACCTCCTGTCCAGAATATAAACACAGTGGACAGCAAAAAATCTACAGATGCAAAAATAATACTGAAAACAGGATTATAGGGTAAACTTTTCGTGAGTACTATAGCAGTAATAATATACAGAATAGCCAGTATTCCTGCATTAAATATATTTTTGTAATTATAAAAAGGTGCAAATTCACTTTTTATGCAGTCTTCATCGGCAAGATATTTTATAAGTTTATCTTTATTGAGAATTTTTTCATTATTTACCGTTTTTACTCCTCCGGCACTTTCCAGTTTTTTTACATAGGAGTCAATTTTTTTTCTGATAACAGGGGAAGAAGAAAAATAAGTATTAAGTTGCTTCAGTCCTATTTCCGGGGAACGTCCTCCCGGGATCTGGGTAAAATAAAATATTATAGCCACCAGAAAGGCTATGACCCTTACTATATTTGTTGTCATTTCAAAATCTATTTTATTTCTCATAAATTATACTTCCTCTACAATCTTTTTAAGCTTTCAGCGGTTAGCTCTCAGCTAAAGCTTACAAATACAGAAAACTGTAATTTAACTATATTTGTTATGTAATTCCCGTAAAAGCTGAATGCTGATAACTGAGATCTGATAGCTGATTTATAATTACCGATTATAACATAGAGGACCTGTTAAAAACAACCCCTGGAATCTAAAAACAGAACAGAGGACTATTTTATTCAGAATGTTAACCCTCTATTCTGTTCTGTAATAAAATTATGCAGATTTTTCCCTTTTGCCTTCTTCAATAGATTCATATATCGGTTCTATCCTGTCTGTTATTACTTTCTCTGTAATAAGGACTTTCTGGATAGAGGTTTGAGAGGGAATTTCATACATTATATCAAGCATGACATCTTCCAGGATAGTTCTGAGGGCTCTTGCCCCTGTTTTACGTTTTTTTGCCTCTTTTGCTATGGCAGTAATGGCTTCCGGAGTAAAAACAAGTTCAACTCCGTCCATATAAAATATTTTCTCATACTGTTTAATTAGAGCATTACGGGGAAGAGTCAGAATCTTTCCGAGTGCTTCTTCATCAAGAGGATGAAGGGTTGCTATAATAGGAAGCCTTCCTATAAATTCCGGTATCATTCCGAATTTAAGAAGATCTTCCTGAAGTACATGGTTTAAGATTTCACCCATTTTCTTTTCTTTTTTTGCTTTTGTATCTATTTTTGCGCGAAATCCCATGGCTTTAGTGCTTATACGGGATTCTATTATTTTATCCAGGCCGTCAAAGGAACCTCCGCAGATAAATAATATATTTGTCGTATTTATCTGTATAAATTCCTGATGTGGATGTTTTCTTCCGCCCTGGGGAGGTACGTTTACAGTTTCTCCTTCTAAAATCCTGAGCAATGCCTGCTGAACCCCTTCACCTGAAACATCTCTTGTTATGGAAGGGTTTTCTGATTTTCTTGCTATTTTATCTATTTCATCTATATAGATAATACCTTTTTCGGCTTTTTTTATATCATAATCCGCTGCCTGTATGAGTCTGAGAAGGATATTTTCTACATCCTCTCCTACATAACCTGCTTCAGTCAGTGATGTGGCATCTGAGATTGCTATAGGAACATCAAGTATTTTCGCAAGAGTCTGAGCAAGGTATGTTTTCCCGCACCCTGTAGGACCAATCATAAGGATATTACTTTTCTGCAGTTCTACATCATCAGCCTGAAGCTTGGAGTTTATTCTCTTATAATGATTATATACTGCTACGGAAAGAACTTTTTTTGCCTTATCCTGTCCTATAACGTATTGATTGAAAATGTTATTTATATCTTTAGGTTTTGGTAATCCGCGAAAACGAAAACTTTTTTCAACTCTTTTACCGAGTTCTTCTTCTATAATATCGTTACAGAGTTCTATACATTCATCACAGATATAAACGCCCGGGCCTGCTATCAGTTTTCTGACCTGCTGGTGACTTTTACTGCAAAAGGAACATTTAACCGGTTTGGTATCATCTCCAAATTTAAACAATATAATTCACTTCCTTATTTGAGTAAATTGAGGCAGGTTTATCGTGTATTTTTGCTGATTATTTTATCTATAATACCGTATTCTCGTGCTTCATCGGGAGACATGTAATAATCTCTCTCAGTATCATGTTTTATCTTATCTATAGGTTTACCTGTATGATGGGCAAGTATTTCATTCATGATACGCCTTGTTCTCATAATTTCCTGGGCATGTATGTCTATATCTGTTGCCTGTCCTCCCAGTCCCCTTATCCAGGGCTGGTGTATAAGTATTCTGGAATAGGGAAGAGCATAACGCTTTCCTGCTGTGCCGCCTGCAAGTAAAATAGCGGCAGCACTTGCGGCAAGGCCCATACATATAGTCGATACATCCGGTTTTACTAACTGCATACAATCATAAATAGCCAGACCTGATGTAGTGGAACCTCCCGGACTGTTAATATATAAATCTATATCTTTATCTGCATCGTCTTTTTCCAGGAACAGGAGCTGGGCAATGATGAGATTGGCCGATACATCATCTATGGGGCTTCCTATAAAAATTATTCTCTCTTTTAACAGACGGGAATATATATCGTAAGATCGTTCACCTCTGGGTGTTTGTTCAACAACCATGGGCACAAGATAAGAGGCTTTTATGTTATTCTCTTCATAATTATTCACTGATTTTTACCTCCAATACTGGTTAATTTTCTATAACATTGACACTGGTAAGGAGAAAATCTATAATTTTCTGTTTTCTCATTTGAATCTTCATATAATCTTCAAAATCTCTTTTGTCAAGGTTTTTATTGGTTTTGCTTTTATCTTTGAAGAATTCAAGTTTTCTTACAGCATCCTTTACGTCTTCGTCCGGTATATGTATCTGTTCACTATTGCCTATAGAATCAATAATAAGATCTACTTTTATAGATCTTGTAGCTTCTTCTTTAAGTTTTTCAACATATTCTTCTTTTGTAATACCTGCCTGTTTTAAATAAGCATCAAGAGAAGAATGATTCTGAGATAACTGCACTATGTGACTGTTCATAAGATTTGTTACTTTTGTATTTAACAGATATAACGGTATTTCAATGGAACTGTCTTTTTCTATACCTTCAATCAATTTATTAAATAACGTCTCTTTTATATAGCTTTTTTTCTTATCACCGAGAATATGTTCCCATTCTTTTCTGAAATTTTCCTTTAATTCGTTAATACTTTTAAAGTGAGTATTTTTCTGGATGAATTCATCTGTAAGTTCAGGAAGATGAACTTCCATAATAGAATTTAAGCTGACAGCGTAAGAAATCTTCTTCTCATTTTTTGTAATGGCAAATTCTCTTGTTTCATCTACCTTCATGTCTTCCATTTCCTTCATTATGGAAGGATCTATAGAGTTTTCATTGAAAAAAGTTCTTTTTCTGTTTGTATCTCCTTTGACTTCTTTTCCTTCAGAGTCAAATTCGGTAATATTCATTGTGAAATCAACGAAATCCCCTGTCTGAAGACCTCTGTTTTTTATTTCTTTTGTTTCTGCAAATTGCGTCTTGAAAACTTCAAGACTTTCCTCTACCTGTTTATCATTAATATTATACTTATCTTTTTCGATTTCTATCTGAATCGATTTATAATCAGGAGGTGAAATCAATGGTTTTACATCTACTTCTGCGGTGAAAACCATCGGGTTTCCTTCTTCTATTTTCTTTACGTCCAGTTCCGGTTCACCGAGAGGGAAAATATCTGTTTCTTTTATAGCCTGTGTATAGGCTTCTGCAAGCAATAAATTACAGGCTTCATCTGAGATTAACTCTTTACCTATAGTTCTTTCAAGTATTTTTCTGGGTACTTTTCCTTTTCTGAACCCCGGTATACTGGTTTTCCTGCTCAGTATTTCATAGGCTTTATTAAAAGCACCTGTAACTTTCTGTGTCTCAACTTCAATATTTAAGAGCACACGACTTCCTGGTAATTTATTTACTGTAACTTGCATAATGTTCCCTCACAATTTTTATAAACTTTCAACTATCAAATTTCAGCTAACAGAAAATAATTTAAAGTGATTGCTGAATTCTGACTGCTATTAATCAAAAATAGAGCGGAAGACGAGACTTGAACTCGCGACCATCTGCTTGGCAAGCAGATGCTCTACCACTGAGCTACTTCCGCTTATTGAAATTCTATTGAATTATCTTCATGGGCGAGGAGAGATTTGAACTCTCACGGGGTCACCCCCACAAGATCCTAAGTCTTGCATGTCTGCCTTTCCATCACTCGCCCTTTAACGGGTGAGTGGTAAGCCATGAGTGGTGAGTGGTAATACAAGATTTTTGCTCACTGCTCACTGCTCACTGCTCACTGATAATAGGCCGTACAGGATTCGAACCTGTGACACCCTGATTAAGAGTCAGGTGCTCTACCGACTGAGCTAACGACCCGGGAATTTGATACCTTTAAAGAGTAATGCGTAATGCGTGAGTGTTCTATATTACATATTACACATTACGCATCACGCATTATGTACTGGTAGGCCGCACAGGGCTCGAACCTGTGACACCCTGATTAAAAATCAGGTGCTCTACCACCTGAGCTAGCGACCCAAAAAAAATTTTTAAACGCGCCCGAAGGGATTTGAACCCCCAACCGGCGGATCCGAAGTCCGACGCTCTATCCGTTGAGCTACGGGCGCCTGAACCTCTGGGGCGAACGATGGGATTTGAACCCACGACTTCTGGTTCCACAGACCAGCGCTCTAACCAGCTGAGCTACGCTCGCCATATCCCGCGCCCAAGAGGATTCGAACCTCTAACCTACGGATTAGAAGTCCGTTGCTCTATCCGTTGAGCTATGAGCGCTCTTATATCGGGGCGAGAGGATTTGAACCTCCGACCCCATGGTCCCAAACCATGTGCTCTAGCCAAGCTGAGCTACGCCCCGTCCTTTACAGTAAACAATAGTATACTGAAAAAAAAATAGATTGTCAAGGTTTTATGCAGTATTTTTTTGATAAAAAATCAGCAAGTTTCGTAAAAGCCTGTGCTCTGTGGCTTATACGGTTTTTAACATCAGGCGAAAGTTCTGCCATTGTAGATTTCATGGAAGGGATATAAAAAATAGGATCATAACCGAAACCGTTAGTGCCTGAAGGAGAGAAGGCAATCATCCCTTCACATATGCCTCTGAAGAATTCAACCTGTCTGTCAGGCCAGACAAGAGATGCAACGCATATAAACCTGGCAGTCCTTTTTTCTTCCGGTACATCTTTCATCAGGGAAAGGACTTTTGAATTTTTTTCCCCATAAGTTGCTCCCGGCCCTCCAAACCTGGCAGACATAACCCCTGGCATACCATCGAGAGCATCAATTTCCAGACCGGAATCGTCTGCCACACATAGTTTGCCTGTATAGTCAACCAGTGCTGTTGCTTTTATCCATGAATTTTCGTCAAATGTATTACCTGTTTCCGAGACATCGGGATAATCTTCATCGTCACATGTCCGGACAAGCCAGTCCAGAGGAGCAAGTATATGGGATAACTCTTCCAGTTTATGTTTGTTTTTTGTAGCAAGTAAAAGTTCTTTATTCATAAAATACGTGACTGGTAACGCGTAACGCGTAACGGGTGACAGGTATTGCCTGTCACTTATCACTTTTCACCTCTTGTTTTTTTATATTATTTATAGTCCCCCATGGGCCCACGGCCGTGGGCCCATGTTTTTTCGCGTCACGCGTCACGCGTCACGCGTTACGAATATATCAGAAATATCCGATCCAAGTATTTCTTTCTGTTTTTCAATAAGTAAAGAAATACCTCTTTTTCCCATTGCAAGTAAACTTTGAAGCTGTGTTTCCGACAGAGGACGCCCTTCTGCAGTGGTCTGTATTTCTACAATCTCTCCGAAAGACGTCATGGCAAGGTTAAAATCTACATCTACCGCTGAATCTTCTTCATAATTCAGATCCAGTAATTCTTCACCGTCTTTTAATCCAACGCTTACTGCTGCAACATAACTTCTCAGTGCACCTCTGCCTGTATCTTTTTCTTTTATGAGATATCTTATGGAATCACAGAGAGCTATAAATGCACCTGTAATAGCAGCTGTTCTCGTGCCTCCGTCTGCCTGTATTACATCACAATCCAGTATTATAGTTCTTTCTCCTATGGCTTTAAAATCCACTACCGATCTCAGAGTTCTTCCTATGAGTCTCTGTATCTCACTGGCTCTCCCTGAAGAGGAACGCCTGTTTCTTGTCTGAGTTGCTCTGGGAAGCATTGAATATTCTGCAGTTAACCATCCTCTTCCTCCTCCTTCTTCTTCTATGAAAGAAGGAATTCTGTCTTCTACGGAAGCAGTACATATTACCTTTGTGTTGCCCATTTCTATCAGAGCCGAACCTTCGGCATATTTTATGTAATTACGTATTATCTTTACCGTACGAAGTTCATTGTTTTTTCTGCCGTCTTTTCTTTCCATAAATGACTCCTTTCAAAAGTTTAAAGCGTCTACTTTTGTAGACGCTTTAAAAAATAAAAAAAAATATATATAATTGCTTCAGGCTCCTGCAGGAACAGGGGAAAGATCTATTTCTGTAACATTTGGAATGGAACATCCAAGGAATTTTTCCCCGACTGATTTGAAATGCATGGGATCTTTACTTACAAAATACTGATGTTCCGGAGGAGTATCATCTTCCCTTAACATATTTTTTCTGATTAAAAGTTCCTTTATTGCCTGTACTGTGTAATAAGCCGGGTCAATTAAATTAACATTACTTCCAATATTTTCCTGAATAATATCTCTGAGGAACGGATAATGGGTGCAACCAAGTACAAGAGTATCTATTTTAACTCTTTTAAGATCTGCCAGATATTCGTCTACTATTCTTTTTGCTCTCCGGGAAGTTACCTCTCCTCTTTCAACGAGAGGAACCAGTTTCGGGCATGCCTGAGCATAAACATTACGAACCCCATCAAGGCTTGTTATAACTCTTGAATAGGCATGACTGACGATTGTAACATTTGTGCCTATTACTCCTACTCTCTTGTTTCTGGTAGCTTTAATCGCTGCCTGGGAACCGGGCAGTATAACTCCCAGTATATCAAATTCATATTTACCTTTGATTTCAGGCAGCACGACAGCAGAAGTTGTATTACAGGCCATTACTGCCAGTTTTATATGCTTTTCTTTTAAAAATTCTAATATTTCTGTAACGTAAGTTTTCAATTCAGCAGGTGATTTTGAACCATAAGGTACATGAACCGTATCACCGAAGTAATAGATCTCTTCATTAGGTAATTGCGAAAAAATCTCGGCAGCTACTGTTAATCCTCCTACTCCTGAATCAAAAAGGCCTATCGGTCGGCTATTCGCCACTCTATCACCACCACCTTGTTGTTTTTTCTCCCTAAACTACTCATACTACTCATACAACACCTTCATAATATATAACGAGGAGTTTCTATTGAACTCTCACAGTTTTCTACTTTATTTATCGGACATCTTATGGAGAAAAAAATCTTTTCTTTTGTAAAACAAAAATATATC
>JBEHWP010000288.1:0-7702 GCA_040217665.1 Vulcanimicrobiota bacterium | reverse complement strand
GGGTCTTTCCTTCACTGTCTCTGACTTTTATATCAGCACCTTTTGATAAAAGTAATTCCACTATTTCTCTGGCACCGTTCTGAGAAGAAAGATGAAGAGGAGTTTTACCGGCATTATCTCTCCAGTTTATATCAGAACCTTTTGATAAAAGTAATTCGGCCACTCCTTTTCTGCAATACTGACAGGACAGGTGAAAAGAAGTCTTTCCTTCACTGTCTCTGACTTTTATATCAGCACCTTTTGATAAAAGTAATTCCACTATTTCTCTGGCACCGTTCTGAGAAGAAAGATGAAGAGGAGTTTTACCGGAATTGTCTCTCCAGTTTACATCTCCGCCTTTTGATAAAAGCAATTCCACTATTTCTCTGCGACCGCTGCCTGCGGCAAGATGAAGAGGAGTTTTTCCTTCACTGTCTCTTCCATCAAGTATTACGCTTTTATTTATAAGTATTTCCGATATCTCTTTTCGTCCCTGCTGTGAAGAAATATGAAGGGGAGTCTTTCCGGAATTATCTTTCACATTAACGTCTGCACCGGAAGATATAAGTAATTCCACTAGCTCTTTGCGATTATTCTGTATGGCCCAGTAAAGAGGAGTTTTTCCTTCACTGTCTCTTGAATCGATCTGACCTCCTTTTGACAGGAGTAACTCAATAATTACATCTGCCACTTCTTTACGGGCATTTCCTGCCCCTTCATGGAGAGGAGTTCTGTTATCTTCCAGCATATTTACAATTTCAGGTTTTTTTTCAAGTATGCCTTTAATTTTTGTAATCTCACCGGTCTTTATAGAATCAAAAAGCTCGGATGCCTGCACTGTCACTGTTGATACAATAAATATTAAAAAAAAGAAACAAATCACTCTCTTATAATTCATAATCATACCTCCACTTATATTTTTTGTTTTAATTTCAAGGGAATAAAATAAATTACAATTACTTTTTCTCAAAAACTAAATGCTTATAGTCGTGACGCATAACGCGTAATGCTTTATACGAGAATTGCCTGTAATTTGCCATGAGATCCGCTACAAAAGTCTCTGTTAAAATACTGTCTGCCATCACGATTATTTCCCGTCAGAATGTTCCTTTTCTCTGCTTTTCTCTTCCATATCTGCCTTCAATTCGTCTAAATGTTCGCCAATAATAGAAAGAGCTTTGTACATCTTCCTCACGTTTTCCGGGTTTTGAAGGGCATATACCGTTTTTTCTTCTTCATTGTTCATATGACATTCCTCCATTCTTTTAAGGGGTTGTCGAGAAATAACCCTGTAATGTCTATATCGTGACGCGTAACGCACAGTCTTTTTTATAACTCCTATAATTCCAGTATAACAAAAAACACCATTGCAGTCAAAAATTTGATAGTGTTTTTTTACGACATGTAGCTTCATTGACCATTACACTTAAATATTCGGCACATCTCCTTTTACGGGAATAGGAGTAATGCCATCCCCTCTTAACTCTACTACATTTATTATCATATAATCTGTGCCTTCCTTTAATTTGGCCAGTTCCTGAAAATTTTCATAACCTCCATCCATAGCTTCCTGAAACGTTGATCCTCCAAGCATAGTTGTTTCTATATAATAGGCTTCCTGGCTGCCTGAGGCGGTGTTTACACCTAAATATACATGGTCTGACGTGATAACAAGGAGAGGTTCTAATCCCAGGTTTTCATAAACCGATGCAAGCAGAACTGTACCATCGGCACAGTTTGCAGACTTTTCCCTGATACTTTCTCTCGGAAGTCTTACCCTCTGAGTATAACCTGCCCCAAAGGATACGGTACTGGAAACATAGGAAATACCGAGTTCTTGCACTGCTTTCCATACGGCATCCATTTCGGCAAGCACGTCTTCTGCCGATTCTCTCTGATAACCGCTGAGGGTTCTATCAGGCATTTTTTCTTTTGCTCTCTTTAAAATCTCCCCTATTACAGGATCTCTGGGAGTAACCCATGCAGCGAGTAAAAAAGACATATCAAAATCAGTATCTATGCCCCAGATCAATTCATCTGTAGCAAGAAGGGTTATTTCTTTAGTTTCTTCATATATTATATCATTGCCTTTAAAAATTTTAAATGTTGCAGAACAGAGTTTCTGTTCAGGGATATCGAGGATTTTATCATTGAATACAGGGAATTGTCCTACAGTTTTAACTTCTCCCGGTTTTAAAGTCACCATCTGAGTTGCAGGATTGCTGTAATCCATAACCTGACTCATAACCTTTATAGTTTCTTCTTTGTTTCCTGTATTTTTTATTTGCCACAGAAAAAGGCCGTCACCTTCCTCCAGGATTTTACTTCCAAGTACGCAGTAAACAGGGAATACTTCCAGAGGATAATCAATAGCTACAACCGTAATCTCCGCACATAAAGAAAAACCAGACAGACATAAGATAAAAAAAGCAGTAAATAATACAGATAGATATGTTTTTTTCATAATGTGACCTCCTGTTTATTTTAATATATGATATAAATCGTCGATAAACATATTATTTTCTTCCGTAATCAGCCCTGATTTCACCCCAGGCTTTTGTTTCCCATTTTAATATTTTATTACTGTAATTATTTTCTGCAAGCCATTTTTCTGCTCTGTCTACAAGGTCAAATAATTTATCATTTTTTTGACTCCTTTCCATTCTGGTATTTGCCCTTTTATTTTTAACCCATCCTATGGCAGTAATACTGTCACTGTAGACAGGTATGGTGCTGTTAATCTTTTTCAAATAGGCAAGACCGTGAACTATAGCAAGAAATTCTCCTATATTATTTGTTCCTCCTTCAAAAGGGCCCTGTTTGAAGATAATATGACCTGTTTCTGTATCTACCCCCCTGTATTCTACAATGTCATCATTTTCTGCAGCATCGACTGAAATACTTTTAATAACTGGCTCACCAATCCTGAGTCTATCCTGTTCTGATAGTTCACATACATGTTTTCCTATAAAATCTTTACTGTCACTGTTAAAGGCCTCTCTTGCCATTTCCATAGTGTCAAATGATTTATATTTTGCACCTGTAAAACCAAGAACAAAATCTTTACATTCATCCCATGAAGTAAAGATACCTGTCTTTTTTCCTTTCCATATTACATAAAATTTCTTTTTTCCCATTTACTTACTGCTCCTGACAGGACGAAAACCTGACACAAAACCATTATATCGTCCGAAATATCACTCCTTCATATATATCTTCTATAATAAAATATTATACCAGAAAAGGGATTATATGAATATATAGTAAATCCAATAAAATTGGTGCAAAAAAATATGGCACACACTCCTGTCCCTGTCCGGGCTCTGGAGAAAAATATATGCCGTATTACTGAGGTGAGCATAAATAATACGTATATGCTCTCGTGACGCGTGACGGGAGGAAAACGTTTATTACATGCTTATGCTAAGACCAGTAAAAGAGAGTTATAAATTATAAGATATAGGGCGACTTCTCATATAGACTCTAAATAATCTTTGATAGAAGTGATATCCTTGGAAATCTACGGGACGGTTCTTTATCTATATTAACATGTAAAGAAAATACATTGTAAATATTCTCTTCCGTAATAACATCGGAGGGCGGGCCTGAAGCATAAATAGAGCCTTTACTGAGTAACAGGAGTCTGTCACTGTACTGGCATGCCAGATTAAGATCATGGGCAACCATGATTACAGTAAGATGTTCGTCTTTATTTAATAATTTAATAACATCCAGAATATCTACCTGATAATTTATATCCAGGCTCGATGTAGGTTCATCCAGGATTAAGACAGCAGGTGTCTGTGCCAGGGCTTTTGCAATCATGACTCTCTGACGTTCTCCTCCTGAGAGTTCTGTTACAGGTCGTTCCGAAAGATTTAAAATTCCTGTTTTTTCCATAGCAATATTTACTATATTCTTATCGTATTTACTTTCATTCTGAAATGTCCCGATAAAAGGAAACCGTCCCATAGTAACTATTTCTCTTACAGTATAAGGAAAATTTACAAAGGAATCCTGTAAAACAAAGGCCACGTGCTTTGCAAATTCGGACTGATTAAAAGTAATCAGATTCTGGCCCATAAACATTACAGAACCTTCAGACGGTTTCAAAAAACCTGACATAAGACGAAGTAAAGTGGATTTACCAGTCCCGTTTGGGCCTGTAATAGATAAAAATTCTCCTTCTGAAACCTGAAAGGTAAGTTTTTTCAGGATCAAATCTTTTCTATATCCAAAAGTCATTTCTTTTATTTCAAATATGTTCATCTGTAAAACCTCATGGTTCGTAAAGCGTGACGCATGATGCGTGACGCGAGGATTTCTACTATGTCAGAAAAAAGAAAATTTTCTTTTTCTTAACAGATAACAGAAAAAAGGTGCTCCAAGTAACGCTGTAATTATACCTACAGGCAGTTCCACAGGAGACAGAACAGTTCTGGCAATAGTATCGGAAAAAACCAGAAGTATGGCTCCTGCCATAGCAGAAACAGGTATGAGAACACGATTATCAGGGCCGAAGATCATCCTTACTATATGAGGAACAATAAGTCCTACAAAACCTATTATACCGCTTACGGAAACAGCAGAAGCTGTAATCAGAGAAGCAGCACATATAAGGATTAATTTTGTTCTTTCCACATTCAGACCCAGATAATGGGCTGACTCATCCCCAAGTGTCATGACATTAAGACTTCTGGAATGGACCCAGACTATTACACTCCCTGCCGTTAAATAAGGAAGGATCAATAAAATATGAGACCATTCTTTTCCCGAAAGGCTTCCCATCATCCAGAATATTAATTTATGGAGATCTTCATTTGTTAAAAACATAATAAATGAGACAAGAGCCCAGAAAAAAGAACCTACTATGACACCGGCAAGCAAAAAGGTGTCTGCAGGTACCTTACCCCTTACGAG
Organism: Vulcanimicrobiota bacterium; assembly: GCA_040217665.1. Classification (GTDB taxonomy): domain Bacteria; phylum Vulcanimicrobiota; class SpSt-956; order SpSt-956; family JAKJGF01; genus CALARM01. Next base: position 2,803 of record JBEHWP010000288.1, on the reverse strand, counting down.
AGACAGTTGATATACAAGAAAAACAGTAAATACTGCTCCTATAAAAGCACAGAGAGGTGTGGGAGAAATAAAAAATCTGTCCAGTTTAAACAGAAAAGAACACCCCGCACCTGCGGCAGCACCGGCAGAAACGCCTATTATATAGGGATCTGCCAGGGGATTTCGTAAAAATCCCTGAAAGGTTGCTCCGGCAATGGCAAGAGATGCTCCTACAAGACAGGCCAGTAAAATCCTGGGAAGTCTTATAAGAAACACTATATTCCAGTGTCCTTCTGAAAAATTCCTCTCTCTGCCGAAACATATTGACATAAACATATTTATTAATTCATATACATCTATATTAACCGAGCCAAGGGATATTGAAACAATTATGAGTGTGCAGAGTATAAAAAAAAGGAAAGATATATAAAAAACTTTTCTCATTATTTAAAAATCCTCTCCGTTAAGCCAGAGGGCTATCTGCCTTATTGCTATAATAATACGGGGAGTGGGTCGGACAAAAATATCAGGATCTATTTCATAAACATGTTTTTCTCTTATTGCTGATATTTGCTGCCACGCTGTTCTGGACATTACTCTATCTCTGGTTCCGGGCGTTGAAACTATAATAACGTGGGGATCTTTCTCTACTACCCATTCACTGCTTATCTGTATGTCATTTTTTTCCATATCACCTGCTATATTTATCCCTCCTGCAAGAGTTATAATATCGTTTATAAAACTTTTAGATCCTACTGTCATAAGAGGATCGGGCCATATCTCAACAAAAACCTTTATTTTCTTACGGGGATTTTTTTTTCTCAAGCCTTCTATCTCCTGTTTTAATGAATTAACAAGCTGATGACTTACTCCTGTCTCACCTGTAACTTTTCCCAGTAAAATTATGGAATTAAATATACCGCCCATATCTGTTGAATCTAAAAATAAAATATTTGCTCCCAGGGAATCCGGGCATGAAAGTAAATTATCAGAAAGCCCGTTATCTGCAACAATTAAATCAGGGTGAAATTCTATAAGTTTCTCTATATTCAAATTTACATCTCCTGCCTTCGGCTTTTTTAAAGCATCAGGAGGATAGTCGCAATGTCCTGCCACAGCAATCACTTTTTCAGAAAGACCGAGATAAAAGAGTAACTCTGTAATACTCGGACTCAGAGAGACAATCCTTTGAGGCTTTGAAGTAACAGTAATTTTCCTGCCTGAGCTGTCTGTTACAGTTACAGGAAACAGGTCTTTCCCGGACGATAATGTTATGAAACAAATAAATAATGTACATAGTATAAATAAAAATTTCTTCATCATAATACCTTTCTATAAGCTCTAAATAAAAACCCCGTCTTCTTTGAGACGGGGTTTTCCTCATTTCCCTTTTCTCCGAAGGTAATCAAGAGTTTTTTTACCGGCCAGGTTTCCTGACTCTCAGATCATTGTGATCCTGCGCCTTCCCATCTATAACGAAAGTGGCATATTGCAGGGTCACTCCCTGATCACAGTGGCGGGAACCGTGTCAGATTAGACTGAACTTCCCTTCACCGGCAAAATCTATTAATTGTAACGCGTGACACATGATGGGTTACGCGTAATCGGTAATTCCACTCACCTCTCTGTGTTCCTATTTCACGATTATATAATTCTCTGACAGAAAAAACTTTACTATTCCCTATTCGACTAAAAAATCTCTATTCCTTCCCCATGCCTTTTTCCTTCAGTTCATCTTCATTTCCTCCTCTGCCGAGGAAATCTTCGAGTTTTTTCTTTACTCCGTCTTCAACTTTCTGTCCGATTCTTTCATTATGATCCGGTATGCCATAAATCTTATCAGGTTGCAAAAGCTGCTGCATGTCCCTTCTGGCAACCTTTGATATTTCTCCTATATTTTCGTCATTAACCTGGTTAATACTGAATCCTGCTTCTTCTGCAGCTCTGTTTATATTTGTTATGCCTCTGAGATGAATTTCTTCCATCATCATTTGTATTTTTTGTTGTTCCTGCTGCGGGTCTGTATCATCAAGTTCATTGCCCTTTTTTTCACCTTTTATTTCTTCATTACCCTTCCCCTGATTAATCTGAGCATTCTCAGGTTTTGTAACCTTTGCCGGTTCATTTTCTTTTGTGTTGTTTACTTTCTTATCATCTGTCCCTTTCCCGGCTTCTTTTGTTTTATCTGTTTCTTTAGATTTATCACTTTCATGTACTTTATTTTTATCCTCTGATTTATTCTGTTCTTTTACATGCTTATCTTCTGCTCCGTCTTTTATATCCTTTGTCTTATCCGTTCCTGCATGTTTATTTAACGTTTCTTTTAAGGCATTAACTTTTTCATCCATATCATTGGCTTTGGACACATTTTTCCCCTGGAGGTTTTCCTTTATAGCAGACACATTACCGGTCAGTTCATTTATAGAGCCAGTTTGTCCACCATGTTTTATACCGTCTACCTTATTGGCCATATTTCCTGTTATTTCAGAGATCTTGTCCTGCTGTCCACCGTGCTGTACACCCTGAATCTGACGGGCAACCTGTCCTCCTCCTCCCATTGATGCAACGCCAGCAGATTTCTGATTTTCTTCAGCCTTACCACCCGGCTGTGTAACCTCATCTATAGATTTTTTCACATCACTAACTTTATTATCTACATCACTGTCATGAACATTCTGAACTTTATTTTCTGCCTGTGCATCCATAGATAAATCAGTCTTATCTTTTGTATCTATCCCTGGAGTCTTTTCTCGATTCTGTTCCTGACTTTTATCCCCTTTTTTATCAACATTCTGTTTATCTTCTTCTTTATCTTTTATAATCT
>JBEHWP010000287.1:0-7705 GCA_040217665.1 Vulcanimicrobiota bacterium | reverse complement strand
ACTGTAAAAAAGATGTTATCCAAAAACTATACTGTAGAAGAAATAGCAGAGGTAACAGGATTAACTCTGGAAGAAATAAAAAAAATAAAATAATCTTCTATTTTGTAATTGCTCTGGAATAATGGTGTCCTATGTTTGCTATTGCTATTAAAAATAGTGGCATATTTTATATGAAGCTACTAATTTATAAAGAGGAGGATTTGTTAATGTTTTTTAAAAAAATATTTATTATAGTTGTTTTATTTGTATACTTAACCCCAATTGCCAGAGCCCAGGGCAATAAAATAATTGAATGGAAAAAAGGGAAAGAATATTCACTGGAAAATGCACTTGTTATAATCGGTCAGGATATATGGCTGGACTGCAAACCTTCCGGAACCGATATTGTAAAAGGAGAGATTGTTCTGGAAAAAGTTCTTACTGACAGTAAAGGTAATTATGTTGCCAATCTTCCGGCCGGCACATATGATGTAATAGTATGGAAAAAGGGATATACTCCTCAAATTGATAAAGATGTATCAATACCGGGTTATTCGACATGTATTGCTTACGATACTTCCATGCAGGGACTTCATCGTGAACTGGTATATGAGACTAAAAAAGTTTCAGAGTCTGTCTCTATCGCCGGTATAGTTTACCAGAGTGATTTGACTCCTTCTTCTCCGGTCACCTGGAATATATGTAGCGGAAGGTTTACACTTGAAGAAGATATTTTTATAGGAAAATATCCTATTAAGCTGGGGGGAATTGAGTACAAGAAAGGTTTACATACCCATGCACCTGCCAGAATAACCTATTTATTAAAAGACAAATATGCTACTTTTGAAAGTTATGTAGGGCTATGGGATTCCGGGAATCCTGCTCGCGGAATAGCTAATGATCCTGCAGGGAAAAAAGGGAGCGTAGTTTTTCAGGTTTTTCTTGATGGTGTTAAGAAATTTGATAGTGGTATTATGTACTGGAATGATACAAAAAATATTTCTATACCGTTAGATGGAGCTACACAGATAGACCTTGTTGTAACAGAGGGAGGAGACGGAGGTGGATGGGATTGGGCTGTATGGGGTAATTCCAGGTTTATAAAATAAAAAACTATGGAGTAGAAATTAGTTAACCTATCATAAGGATACTTCCGCATCAGGCGGTTTTGCCATTAAACTTAGTACCGTAAAAGGTAAATAAGTGACCATTAAGCTGCAATAGGTAAACTTACCTTTTTAAGGTTTAAGGGTTATGGGTGTCGGGTGTTGGGTGTTGGGTTAAAAAGATTAACAACACAAAACCCAAAATCTAAAACCCAACACCTATAATTTATAAGTTGTACCGGAAAGATTATTTATAATAATTGATCTTTTCCTGAATAGAAACATCTAGATATTTAGAAGATATATTGTTAAAGACTAAAAGAGAAAGAATTATTTAAAGTGCCATAATAGTTAGTATGTACAGGGTCATGCCAGGTTCCTTTCACAGAGTTTGACCCACTATCATATTGAAGATTGTAGACAACGTTGAGATATGCCTTTCCCTGCTTAATATACTCGGTCTCTTTAAAATATATTTCTTTCCCTGAAATAGTTCCTTCAATTTTATGAATAGCATTAAGCGATGTCCACTCAATTTCTCCCTGAAATGTACCAGATGGTTTATTTAAATAAGTAAATTTAATTTTAAATGGCCACTGCCCTCCGGCGTCACTAAGACATTTTCCAGTAAATGTTTTACCAGAGAAGAGACCTTCCATCCATTTTCCGGAATCTCCAGTCGTACTTGCTGAAGACGTTGTATTTAATTTATTGGAAGACACTTCCGGCCAGGGTACATCTTTCCCGTCGCGAGGACAGGTTGTGACAACTACTTTATAATACTGTTTGAACTGATCCTGAAACATTCCTGCATTGTTTCTGTGCTGAGGAGGATTTATCCATAAGGTTCCTTTGTAAGATTTACCTGCCTCTAATGGATAGGCACTTTGCTTTACCAGAATAGAACCGGCCTTTGCATCTTCCAGTTTGACTGATACACCATTTTCGAAAAACCTCCAGGGGGATACGCCGATTCCATGTGGAAATGGAGGTGTTGTATCACCGCCAGGCCCCCAGCAAAATGGCCAGAGACGAATGTAATGGGGTTTGCCCCAGTGGCCGTAAAAGGGGTACTGAGTACATTCTACGATTAACCAGCAGTTGTTTTTTGGTTTTATGGAAATGTCAACAGTTCTGGGAGAACTTTCCACTCCTGCCGGCCAGTTTCCCTCTACTTCTTCTATAGGAGCTGCCAGGACTGTGACGGAAAATAAAGATGCACACAGTAACAAAAAAAGAAACATATTTATTATTTTATACATGCTTTGCCTCCAGTATTTTAATAATTTTCTGATTATAGCTTATTCCTTCGCTCCGTTTTTAAGGAGAAGGTCAACTATTTCAGTAAATTTCTTTTCCTTTGCTCTGGTTAATGGAGTTTTTCCATCATCATCTTTAACATTAACATCTGCTCCTTTAGAGATTAACAGCTCTGCTATATCTTTTTGGCCCATATAAGCTGCCATAAGCAAAGGTGTAAATCCCAAAAAACCTTTACCATTAATATCTGCTCCTTTTGATAGCATCAATTCTACCAGATCTTTGAGTCCTCCTGAAGAAGCGGCATGTAAAAGTGTATTTCCATCATTATCTTTAACATTAATATTCGCTCCTCTGGATATTAATAGCTGTGCTATATCTTTGTGGCCATTCATAGCTGCCATGAGCAGAGGAGTATCTCCATTATCGGCTTTACCATTAACATCTGCTCCTTTGGATATTAACAGCTCTGCTATATCTTTGTTAGCGCCACTATTAGCTGCCCTGAGCAAAGGAGTAAAGCCATCATTATCTTTACCATTAACATCCACTCCTCTGGAGATTAATAGCTCTGCTATATCTTTGTAGCCATTATAAGATGCCCGGAGCAAAGGGGTATCTCCATAATTATCTTTACCATTAACATCTGCTCCTTTTGAAATTAACAGATCTATTATCTCTTTGTAGTCACTATCGACTGCATTGAGCAAAGGGGTAGAGCCAGCAATATCTTTAGCATTAACATCTGCTCCTTTTGAGATTAACAGCTCTGCTATATCTTTGTAGCCACTTTTAGCTGCCATGAGCAAAGGGGTATTTCCATTATCAGCTTCAACATTAACATTTGCTCCTTTTGAGATCAATAGCTCTGCTATATCTTTGTGGCCACGGGAAGTTGCATTGAGCAAAGGGGTATCGCCAAAACTACCTTTAACATTAACATCTGCTCCTTTTGAGAGCATCAATTCTACCAGGTCTTTCATTCCTCCTGAAGCAGCGGCATGTAAAAGTGTATTTCCATCATTATCTTTAATATTTACAAGCCCCGGATCTCTTTCAATCAATTCCCTTACAGTTGCAATATCCCCCTTCTCAATGGCTTCGAATATATCAGAAGCCATTACTGACCCTGCAATTGAAAATAAAATTACCAGAATTACCAGAAAACTTATTATCCTTTGTTTTAACATAAAAAACTTTCCTTTCCATTACTTGTTCAATTTTAAATTATCCTGATTTGATTATATCATGAAACAGGCGTTTATAAGCAGGACATATTATGTAAATTATTTTTAAAATTCACTCTTCATGGCTGCTATTAAACCATTCCTTTATTTGTATCATATAAATTTATTTTTCTGAAGGATTCTTAAGAAAAAAAAATGAATTTATATAAAAGATAAGTAATTGAATTAACGGTTTCTTCCCTCGCGTCACGCATTACGCGCCACGCGTTACGATTAAAGAAAGTAAGGTTTAACACATAATGAACACTTTAAGAAAAACTAAAATAGTATGCACCATAGGACCTGCCAGTAATAAAAGAGAGACCTTAAAAGAAATAATACTTGCAGGCATGGATGTGGCAAGACTTAATTTTTCTCATGGAACCTATGACGATCATAAAAAAGTTATTCAACTGATAAGGGAACTCTGTCATGAAACAGGCCGTTCTGTGGCAATTCTCCAGGATCTCTGCGGGCCTAAAATAAGGGTAGGCTCTATTCCTGCCGGTGTTATGCTTAAATCAGGTGAACTTTTTACATTTACAGGTGAAGAATGTGACGGTACACCTACAGGAGCTCATATATCCTATTCGAATCTGTCAAAAGAGGTTGTTCCCGGTACAAAGATATTCATTGATGACGGTCTTTTAAGGCTTGTAGTAGAAAAAGTGGAAGGTTCTGAAGTTATATGCAGGGTAATTACAGGAGGCCCCCTGAGTTCCAAAAAGGGAGTGAATTTCCCGGGAACTGAATTGAAAATTCCTGCACTTACAGAAAAAGATAAAGAGGATTTAACTTTTGGTCTGGAACAGAATGTGGACTGGATTGCCCTTTCTTTTGTTCAGAGGCCTTCCGATATAGTGGAAATAAAAGACATAATTCGTAAAGCAGGTAAAGCCACTCCTGTTATAGCGAAGATTGAAAAAGGAGAGGCTCTGAAACAACTGTCTAAAATTATTGATATTACTGACGGATTGATGGTAGCCAGGGGAGATCTGAGTGTTGAAACACCTGTGGAAAAACTTCCTCTGGAGCAAAAAAATATGATTTCACTGTGCAGAAAAAAAGGTAAACCTGTAATTACTGCGACTCAGATGATGGATTCTATGATCAGAAATCCCCGCCCTACCAATGCAGAGGTAACAGATGTGGCAAATGCCATACTCGACGGCACCGATGCAGTTATGCTTTCAGGTGAAACTGCTTCAGGAGCCTATCCCGTCGAAGCGGTAAAGGCTATGGCTCTCATAGCGGCTACTGCCGAAACTGCCATACCTTACGAAAAAGTCCTTACCGAAGAAGCACCTGAAAAGAGAATACTTGAAGTCATAAGCCGTTCCGCCTGTGAAATGTCGGAAGAACTGAAAGCTTCTGCTATTATTGTGTCCACTTCATCGGGAAGAAGTGCCAGAAAAATTTCTCTTTACAGACCGAGAGCTCCTGTAATTGCTCTTACAGAAGATGAAATAATTGCCCGTCAGTTAAAACTTTCCTGGGGAGTTTTCCCTGTAATTATAGGAAATTATAACGATACAGACAGTTTTATAAAAGAATCTGCAAAAGCCGCCGTAAGCACAGGTCTTGTAAAAGACGGTGACCTTATAGTGATTTCTGCCGGTTATCCCATAGGAGGCACAGGAAGCACAAATACTCTTCAGATACAGGTGCTTGGCCATATATTCTTAAGAGGTAAGAGTCTGGGAAAATGTAAAGAAAAAGGAGGTAAACTCCTTATTTTGCAGACCCTTAAAGATTTAAAAGAAGTAGAACAGGGGACAATACTGGCAGTACCCTGTTATTCTCAGGAACTTCTCGAAAAATTACCTTCTCTGGCAGGTCTTGTAGTGGCAGATGAAAATTTATCGCCCGATGAAGAAGGTTTGCTTGCCAGGTCAGACATACCTGTTCTGGTGGGAGTGCCGGGAGTGTTTACTGCTTTTTCCTCTGGAGATTCTGTGAAGATAGATGTAAAACGGGGAATTATATATAAGTAACGCAGGACATCGCAATGGGCAATATTCTCGTGAGCCGTGATGCGTTACATAAAGTCGAGGGTTGAAAGTTGAGGGTTGAGAGTTTAAAATCAGTCAACTCTCAACTATAAACCTTAAACTATAAACTCTATTCACCGGTCACTGAAAATTATTTTCCCAGTTCCTGGAGCAAGAATCCTGCCACAGAGGATTCTATAGGCGTTTCGCCTTTTGCAGATGCCCTTATGGCGTCTATTACTTCATCGACTTTATATTTTATCATATATCCTTTCGCTCCTGCTTTAAATGATTCTATGACAGAAGTTTTGTTGCATAAAACAGTAAGCATTACAATCCTTGCTCTGGGATAAATTTTAAGAATTTCTTTTGTAGTTTCTATGCCGTCCATTTCAGGCATCATAATATCCATGAGTATAACATCTGGAAAATTCTCTGCATGATATAATTTTCTCAGAGCATCCAGACCGTTTACCGCTATTCCTGTAAGCTCCATATCTTTATTTAGTTCTATTAAATTTTTAAATAATGATCTGATACCGTCTTCGTCATCTACAAGAAAAACGTTTATCTTTTCCTTATGTTCCTCTTCGTCTGTATCTGAAGATAAACCTATGGAATCTATAAATTTTTTACTCAATTTACTGGTGCTGTCTTTTATTTTATTTACCAGACTTGATTTTGTTGTTTTTATATTTTCCTCTACTTTTATAAGGTCTTTTTTTAAGTGATTAATAGTTTGATATCTTCTGTTAATATCATGTTCTACAGATTTCATTATTATCGAATCCAGTTTTGACGGAAGTTCAGGTTTCAGTTTTTTTAATGTTTGAAACTTAAAGGGTACCATAGGTGAAATTCCTGTTATCAGATGATGTAGTGTTGCTCCCAGTGAATATATATCACTTCTCGGATCATGTTTACCTTCATACTGTTCTGGAGGGGCATAGCCTTCAGTCCCTGCAGAGGTTTTTTCGTGACCGTGTTCTTTGTCCATTACTCTTGCAGCGAGGCCGAAATCTACCAGCATTATCTGGTTTTCGCTATCTCTTACCATAATATTGGAAGGTTTTAAATCTCTGAATACTACAGGATGTTCCTGACTGTGGAGATATTCCAGAACATAACAGATTTGAATTGCCCAGTCTAAAATTTTCTCTATATCCAGCCCGTCAGTTCCTGCTTCATTTAATATTGTTTCCAGATCTTTACCTTCTATGTGATCCATAACTATATAATATTTACCGTTTGTGCTGAAATAATCTATAACATAAGGAAGGTTTTTATGGCGGAGTTTTGCAAGCATTTCAGCTTCTGCTTTGAACTGTGATATTATATAGTTTTTTTCTTCATCCTGAAATCCGTCCAGAACCAGTTCTTTTACGGCACATATACTGCTTAAATTCCCGTCTTCAGCTTTATATACTCTGCCCATTCCCCCTGTTTTCAGCAGATCCGTTATTTTGAAGCGTTCTCTGAGTATCGTATAGGGAGGTAAAAGGCCTTCTTCCTTGAGTTCTATAAGGGCTGAACCGCAGTGAGTGCAGAAATCCAGCTCTGATTTTTCCGGCCTGTGACAGGCAGAGCAATAAATTAAATCCATGGAGGTCTCCTTGATTGGTGACGCGTAAGGCGTGACTGGTGGTCGTGATGGGTAATGTATGATACGTGACAGGCAGGTTTTATTATTTACCTTTCACTTTTCACTTTTCACGGCTCACTATTTATCATTTCCATATTATAAATTAAGATAGAGTATTTTGCAATTATGAAATCATCTTGACAGAAATATTTATATGGACTATACTATGTCTACAAAAAGCCGGAGTGGCGGAACAGGTAGACGCGCTGGTCTCAAAAACCAGTGGGGGTAACTCCATGTCGGTTCGAGTCCGACCTTCGGCATAATAAATCAGCAGGTATTTTTGCCGGCTGATTTATCTTTAGAGACATCCTGTTAATTCCACAAATCCCAAAAATCCTGGTCATTTTTCAGGGAATTTTGCTATTGGAGCATGATTTTTATTTGTGTGAAATTTATTATATTTTTTTAGAAAATTAGAAAAAATAGTTTACAAATAAAAAAACCTGTGATAGAATAATAGCTATTATGGGGTTTTATATAACAATTAAAGGGGGTTTT
>JBEHWP010000286.1:0-7711 GCA_040217665.1 Vulcanimicrobiota bacterium | reverse complement strand
AAAAGATGTGGGTAATAGTCAGGGAAGTATTGTATGTATAAAAATTGTGATAAATGTTCCCAGCTAAATAACGTAAATGAACAGTTCTGTATTAGATGCGGTAATATTCTTACCTCTGAAGCTTCTTTTTTGAAATTATATGCTTCCCGCGTTATGGAATTAGAAAGACTGAGCGATAGATATAGTATTCTTAAAACAATTAAAAGCGGTGGTATGGGAACAATTTTTATGGGTATAGACAAGAATTTAGGCAAAGTCTGTGCTATTAAAGAACTGCTTCTGAGATTCAGTGCAATGGATGGCATAAACGAAGCGTCCATAGAGATGTTTGAGCAGGAAGCGAAACTTCTTTCAAGTCTCAATCACAGCAGTCTCCCCAGAGTATATGATTATTTTGCAGTGAACGGTAAATACTATCTTGTAATGGATTACATTGTAGGAGAAGATCTTCTCACAATAATGAGTGAAAATAATTATGACAGGGGATTCCCTGAGGAACAGGTAATAGACTGGGCTATTCAGATATGTGATGTGTTGAGTTATTTACATAACAGACAGCCTCCTATCATATACAGAGATCTTAAACCTGCAAATATAATGATAAAAAGGGCTGATAATTCACTGGTTCTTGTAGATTTCGGCATAGCAGTATCAATGGAGAAAGATAGTTCTTCTCTTGCTGAATATGCCACTATTGGCTATGCGTCACCTGAACAGTGTGCAGGTAAACCATGTGATGTAAGGAGTGATATTTATTCCCTGGGAACAACGCTGTACCATCTTATTACCGGTATACGCCCTGAAGGATTTTCCCTTGAACCTCCCAAAAGATTGAACCCTGAAATTTCATTTTATATGAACTATATTCTTACCAAAGATATTGTTTTTAATTTTATAGTCATTTATATATCAGAAGATGAGCTTAAACTTTCTCTTTTATTATGGAATGATCCTTTTTCCGTTATTCAGAGTGACAGAGGTCTTTCCAATACCGATCTGTTAATACTTCAATTAAAATCAAATGATAAAAGGGCTAAATTACAGGCTATAAAAGCCCTGAGCAGTGTTATACAGGAAAAGGCTACTATAGCTTTAACCAAACTGTTGTATGAAAATGATGTACCTGTACAAAAACAGGCTGCCATAGCTCTTGGAGAGATTGGAGATAATATAGCTATTGACGGCTTATTAAATTTGCTGAAATCAGATGATAAAAGTCTAAGACTGGCTGCAGGGGAAAGTCTTCAGAAAATTAAATTCCCTGATGATGAGTATATTGTTTTTTCGTGCATTAAGAATTTATTTGCCCATAAAGACAGTCCTGTACGTTTACTGGCTTTTACTCTGCAGAGTAAATTTAAATATGAATCCTTTTACTCCTATTTATTCGAAGGACTTACAGATGAAGACCATAATATTAGAAGACTCTGTGCTATGACCCTTGCAGAATGGGGAAGGCCGGATGCCATAAATCCTATAAAAAAAGCAATTGAAAAAGAAACATTGTTTTCCATTGCAACAAAAAGGATCCTCCAGAAGGCCCTTGCAAAACTCAAAGATACAGTATATAGACAGCAACAGGACATTTATGAGACGACAGATAGCAGTAATATTTATGATTATGTAGATGTTCAGGGTGGCTTTGAGACTTCTGAATTATCCCTCCCGGAACAATTCAAAGATACAAAAGAACTTTCACCTGATAAAGAAAATCGTAGAGATACAGGAGAGGTTTCTTCAGAAGATAAACAGACTCCGGAAACCAGAGAAGGGTTACTGCAGAAATATAGAGAAAAAGTTTCCCATGGTGAGATAAAGGTTTCGAAACCTCTCTTTTCTTCTCAGGAAAAGAGTGAAAAGCAAACTCCAGGAAAAGCTGAAGAACAGAAATTTGTTCTGAAAAAAGCCAGGAAAGAAGAAGCTTCTGAAAGAGAGACAAAGTTAAAAAAATCCCTGAAGAAAAAAAATGTTCCTTCTGTAACTCCAGAGAATACAACACAGGAACAGGATCCCGAACAGGATAAAAAGCATGTTTTGAAAATGAAACTTTCCGCTAAAGACAGGCCTTTAATTGAAGCTGTTACACAACTGGAAGAGCCGGATAAAGAAAAGCTTCTTGATGAACTTTCTACTAAAACAAAAAGTCACGATATGTTGACTGAATACACGGGAGAAGCGTCAGGGGAATATAAACCTGAAGAAGAATTACCTGAATATAAACCTGAAGAAGAATTACCTGAATTTAAACCTGCGGAAGAACAGTATGAAGATAAACCTGTATACCAGATTGAACATGTTGCAAGGTCTGTTATAACACCTGAACCAGTTTCTGTTACTTCTATAAAAAAGGAAGAAATTCCCAAACCTGTTCATCAGGTAGAAAGTAAAATTCCTGCTAAATCTGGAACAAAATTAAAAGAACTCTTAAAAAAGAAGCTGATAGATACGATAGCTCCTTCTGCTCCTGAGAAACCTTTGCCTGAACCTGTTCTCAGTAAAGAAGAAATTGAAAGTAAAAAGGAAAAATATAAGTCATTGATACAGGATGTAAAGCAACCATCTAAAAAGAAAGAAGAAGACACTCTGGCAAAACTTAAAAGAGAACTGGAAGAAGAAAAAAGACAGCTGGAAGAGAAGAAAAAAAAGGAAGAACAGGAAAGAAAAAGGAAATTTGAAGAACTGGAATATGAAAAAGCACAGAGAAAAGCCTATCTTAATCTCGATGCTATAGATTATACGCCTGAACTTAAAGATAAAAAGCTTCTGGCAGAAAGAGAAAAACTTAAAGAGGAACTTGAAGCAGACAGACAGCGTTTGAAAGAAAAAAAAGCCAGGGAAGAAGAGTTAAAAGAGAAGATTGAATTTAAAGATGAACCTCTTAATTGCTGGGAGGTTATGCTGTGCGGTAAACAGGCACTATGTCCTGCTTATCCTAAAAAAGGAAGAAGATGTGCTCATACAGTCGGTAATATTGATGGAAAAAAGCCAAGAGGGCCTCTTGCTGCCACAAAAAAATGTGCTATGTGCCCATTTTTTAAGAGTGAACATTATGAAAGATAGGAAATATGTATAAAAACTGTGATAAGTGTGCCCAGGTAAATAATGTTAACGATCTCTTTTGCATCAGATGCGGTAATATTTTTGCTTCAGAAGATTATTTTTTAACATTCTATGAAACACGTATTATGGAAGCAGAACAGCTTACAGACAGATATACACTTCTGAAAACTATAAAGAGCGGCGGCATGGGCACCATTTTTATGGCTCTTGACAGGAATTTAGGTAAAGTCTGTGCTATTAAAGAACTTCATAAAAGTTCATTTGTTGATGAAACATCTGACAGTGAACTCTTCGAAACAGAGGCCAGGCTTCTTGCAAGTCTCCAGCATCCGGGCCTGCCCAGAGTATACGATTATTTTACAGTAAATGGAAAATATTATCTTATTATGGACTATATAGTTGGAGATGATCTCCTGACTATAATGGATGAACACTATAAGGACAGAGGAGTCCCGGAAGAACAGGTAATAGAATGGGCTATTCATTTATGTGATGTTTTGAGTTATTTACATAATAGAGAACCTCCTATAATATACAGGGATCTTAAACCTGCAAATATAATGATAAGAAGGGCAGACGGCGCTCTCGTTCTTATAGATTTCGGTATAGCCAGAGTATCACTCGGTGACTCTCCCTCTTCGTCTCATGAATTTGTAACCATTGGTTATGCTTCACCTGAACAATGCGGAGGAAAGCCATGTGATAACAGGAGTGATATTTATTCCTTTGGCACTACTATTTATCATCTTATTACAGGTTATCATCCCAGAGGTTTTTCTCTTGATCCTCCAGCCAAAAAGGTTAAACCGGAAATTTCCCTTTATATGAATTATGTTATTTCAAAAGCAAAAGCAATGAAGATTAAGGACAGATATCAATCTGTAGACGAAATTAAATATGCCCTTTTACTGTGGAAAGATCCTTTTTCTGTAATCCAGAGTGAAAAAGGGCTATCAGATACGGATCTATTAATACTTCAATTAAAATCCAATGATATAAAGAACAGATTGCGTGCCATTAAAGCTCTCAGCGGTATTATACAGGAAAAGGCTACAGTAGCTTTAATTAAACTGTTATCTGAAGATGATGTGACACTTCAAAAACAGTCTGCTATTGCACTGGGAGAAATCGGAGATAATATAGCTGTTGATGAACTGTTAAAGTTATTGAAATCCGATAATAAAAGTATCAGAACAACTGCCATTGAGAGTCTTGAAAAAATCAGGTTGCCTGATGAAGAATATATTGTTTCTCCATGGCTTTCCGAACTGTTTTCATATAAAGACAGCTCGGTCCGTCTGTTTGCTTTTAATTTACTGAGCAGGGTTAAATATGCATCTTTTTATAACAATTTATTAGATGGTCTTAAAGATGAAGATCATAATATCAGACGGATCTGTGCCATATCTCTTTCAGAGTTCGGGAAAGAAGATGCAGTAGAACCTATAAAAAAAGCTATTGAGAAGGAAGGCCTCTTTTCCATAACAACAAAAAGAGTGTTACAGGGTGCCCTTAATAATCTTACGGAAGTAATAAAGAAAAGAAGTGATAAAGGACAGCAGGAGATTTATACAGATAAAGAAACAGATTTTAAGACGTCTCTACTTACACTTCCTGAACAGTTTAAAGATACAAGTGAACTTTCATCGGAAAGCCAGCACATATCTCCCCATCTTTCAAAAGAGACAAGGGAACTTACTGCTGAACCTCCATTGCCTTCTGAACATAGTACAGGAAAAGAAGGTTTGCTAAAAAAATACAGAATGAAAGTCAAAGAGGGTAAAATAAAGGTTTCAAGACCACTTTTTTCTGACAGGGTTGAAGAAGAACATGACAGAAAAAATGATGAAGAAAATGGAAGAGATAAATTTGTTCTTAAAAAAGTTGTAAAGAAAGATCTTAAAGAGGAAGAGAAAACATTAAAAAAAAATACGACTGTAACAAAAAAACTACAGGAAATCGTTTCTCCAGTAGCAGATGTTTCATCTGATGTCAGGCCTGTAATGAAAATGACATTATCAGTTAAAGACAAACCTATAATTGAAGCTCTGGCAAAAATGGAAGAACACGATAAAGAACAGCTTCTTGAAGAACTTTCTGTAAAAAGAGAAATATCTGTTGAATCTGATGTTGTAAAAATGTCACTCCCCGCTCAGGATAAGTCCCTTGTTGAAGCTGTTGTAAATCTGGAACCCCCTGTCAAAGATATACTTCGTGATGAGCTTGTCTTTAACCGGGAAAGTTTATTTAAAGAAAAATTCCTTGATGAAACTTCCGTTAAATCTTCTGTTAAAGAAGCACCTTTGCCAGAACCATTATTGCCGGAAAATTTTTCTGTCGAAAATAGCCCCGTCCTTTCCTCTGTTAAAATTCCTGGAACTCTGTCTGGAAATAAGTTTCCTATCAGGCGGAGAGATTTAGATATTAAACCTTATATTAAATTAGATAGAAAATCTCAATATATAATGACTGAGACAAAGGGTGAAAAAAATATACGTGATACCGGAAGAAAAACTTCTCCGTAATATCTCTTATATTATTACGTTAATAAACCCTTCCTGAACCATTATCTACAAGTCGATTGGAATAAACAGGGAATTTTCTGCAAAGTTCTTTTATTTCCAGTTTTATATCTTCTTTTATCTTTTCTGATTTTATATTATAGAGGATTTTACCTATCATTTCTGCTATCTGTTTCATTTCTGTTTTTCCCATTCCTCTGCTTGTAAGGGCAGGTGTACCGAATCTTATGCCACTTGTTACCATAAGTCCTTTTGTATCATAGGGAATAGAATTTTTATTGGCTATAATTCCGGCTTCGTCCAGAGCTTTTTCCGCTTCCTGACCTGTAATATTCTGAGCTGTCAGATCTACGAGGAGCAGATGGTTATCAGTTCCTCCCGTAACGAGTCTGAAGCCTCTGTGCTTGAGTTCATCTGCAAGAACCTGTGCATTTTCTATTATATTTTTTGCATATTCTTTGAACCCTGGTTGCATGGCTTCAAGGAAGCATACTGCTTTTGCTGCTATTATATGCATAAGAGGACCTCCCTGTATACCGGGCATCACTGTTTTATCCAGTTTTTTACCATATGTTTTTTTACAGAGTATCAGTCCTCCTCTTGGGCCTCTCAGAGTTTTATGGGTTGTAGACGTTATAAAATCTGCATAAGGAACAGGATCAGGGTGAACTCCTCCTGCAATTAAACCTGCCAGATGGGCCATATCTACCATCAGATAGGCACCTGTTTCCTGGGCAATGGCACCGAATTTTTCAAAATCAATTGTTCTCGAATAGGCGCTTGCTCCTGCTATAATCAATTTTGGACGATGTTCTTTTGCAAGAGAGAGAATCTGATCATAATCTATCATTTCCGTTTCTCTGTTTACAGAATAAAAAACTGTATGAAACAGTTTACCTGAATAGTTTACCCTGCTTCCGTGAGTTAAATGGCCTCCATGGGTAAGATCCATACCGAGTATTGTATCACCCGGTTCCAGCACTGTGAAATAAACTGCAATATTTGCCTGGGAACCTGAATGGGTCTGGACATTTGCATATTCTGCGCCGTAAAGTTTTTTAGCCCTTTCAATGGCTTCTCTCTCAATTATATCTACAAATTCACATCCGCCGTAATATCTTTTCCCGGGATAACCTTCTGCATATTTATTTGTAAGAACCGATGCCTGTGCTTCAAGTACTCCTTCGCTGACAAAGTTTTCAGAAGCTATCATCTCAAGCTTAAATGCCTGACGTTCTACTTCATTATATATTGCTTCTGCTATCACAGGGTCAACTTTCCATAAAACTCCCATTTCTTAAACTTACCTCCTTATAAATGTCACCAGACTATTTAATTCTTTTTCTATAAGTTCTTCAGATTTTTCGCCGTTTATTTCTTTATAAAGATTTTCTTTTGTTTTAAAATACTCCCTTACATCATGAGACTGTTCAAGATATATGTCGTAACGCCTGTTTATTACATATTCTTTATCATCATGCCTTCCCCTGCCTGAAAGTCTCTTCAAACATTCTTCTCTTGATATTTTAATTTCTATTACATTACCGAGTTTTCTGCCCTGATCTGCAAGTATCTTTTCAAGTGCTATTGCTTCTATACCTGCTCTTGGAAATCCATCTATTATAAAACCTTTTTTACAATCATTTCTGCCAAGTCTTTCTCTCATAATATCTATTATTAGATCATTCGGTGCAAGTTCTCCTCTGTCCATACATTCCTTCAATTTTTTCCCTGTAAGGCTATTTTCTTTTGCTGTCTCTCTCAATAATTCTCCTGATGATATATGGGGAATAGCATGTTTTTTTGAAAGTCTTTCTGCCTGAGTGCCTTTACCTGCCCCGGGAGAACCCATTATGACTATAAACAGGGGAGAGGACTCCATGTGGGGCCCGATTATTTTATCATCTGACATTGTTATGGTTTACTCCTGTTTTTAAGCATTTCAGCATTTTAGCTGATAGCTGATAGCTGAAATGCTGATAGCTATATAATATATCAGAAAATCATTCTTATTACAATAGTTTTTTAGCTATCAGCATTTCAATTGAAATCTAAATAATCCTGTTAATTCCGTAAATCTCGTAAATCTCTGTCAAAACTTCACCCTCAGTCTCGTCATCAATTTATTT
>JBEHWP010000285.1:0-7716 GCA_040217665.1 Vulcanimicrobiota bacterium | reverse complement strand
GGAGCAGTAGACTCCATCAGATTAATCGTTGACAGAGACACAGGCCGTTCAAAAGGTTTTGCATTTGTAGAAATGGGAACAGATGAAGAAGGTAATTCTGCAATAGAAAATCTTAATGAAAAAGAAGTCGACGGAAGACGTCTTATAGTAAACGAAGCAAGAGAAAGACAGGGCGGCGGAAGAAGACAGGGCGGCAACGGCGGCGGAGGAAGAAATTTCAGAAGCGGCGGCGGTCGTTTTAACAGAGACGATAGAAGATATTAATATTTAATTAATATATAAATAAAAAGATGAGGTTGTCAAGATCTCATCTTTTTTTATTTATATAAGTGTTAACATTAAATTTAGATTTACACCCTTTATAACTCATATAGCGGACTTTTCCGAAAACCTTTCTTTCTCCCCATGCTCTGTCATGAAGGCCTCCTATGGCCCAGGCAATGCCTGTATACCCGTTTGTATCCCTTCCATCCAGTTCATATTTATCATTTAAATAAATGGCTATTTCAAGAGCTTCTTCAGGAGAAGCAGTCCATTCCAGAATCTTTTTGGCCCAGTACATCCTCATATAGCCATGCATTTTACCTCTTTCTACCATTTCTCTTTGAGCACCATTCCAGAGAGCATCATGTGTACAGGCAGCCTCAAATTCTTCACGGGAATATATATAATCTCTTCTATCATGCCTGTGGTCATTCAGTGTTTTTCTTGCCCATTCAGGAAAAGAGTCAAAGGAATCATAATGTTCACTATAAAAACAGAAATTATCTGACAGTTCTCGCCTTACAATAAGTTCTTCCAGAAAAGAAGCGTTACTTTTTAGCTCAGAGCCGTTCCTGTATATGTCAAGAGCCATTTTCTGGGAAGAAATCTGGCCGAAATGAAGATAGGGAGACATATTAGAAAGGCCGTTTTCAGTCGGATCATTTCTATGTTCAGCATAACGGGACAGTTTTTCTGCAAGGAAATGATTGAAGAGGTTATATGCTTCTTTTTCTCCCGACCTTCTAAATTCCCGGTACTGTCCATGAAAATTTTTCATAATAACAGGCCAGTCATTTTTTATCATAACTCCGGGAAAAGGATGTTTCTCCAGTTCCGGAAATTCATCTAAAAATTCCGGTAAGAGTCTATAAATCTTAGGCCTTATAGTATAAGCACCGAATTCTCTTTTTTTCGAAGCAATCCAGCAGGGAACAATATTTCTTCCGTCTACTTCATAAACGGGAATATTAATTCTATGACATACAGATTTTTTCCACTCTTTCTTGATTTTCAGAGGGTCAAAATCAGTTACAAGAGTGCCTGTATTGAAATTTTTTATAAATTCAGGGATCTGTTCTTCCGGTTTACCTGAAAGTAAATAAAAAGGAATATTGTTCTTTAAAAGAGTTTTTTCTACTTCCATAAGGCCTTTAAGCATAAAAAGATAGGCCTGTGAAGGGGCATGAAGGAAATCAGAAACAAGACAGAACACCACATAAAGAGAACTTTTTTTATCCAGAGCAAGAGACTGAGCATATAACATAGGCCAGCTATGGCTCACACGCTGTTCACGGCTCATCCAGTAAAGAACAGGTCTGTTATCCTCATATCCTTCTTTAATCAATCTTACTCTTTTTGTATTCATAATAATTCTTTAACGATTTCTCTCACAAGTTGAATAAATTTCGGATGTTCCCCCAGGGGAGGAAGTATTTCAATGCTTAATTCAGGCCATCTCTCTTTAAGAGATTTTATCTTTAATGGTATATCCCTTTCTACATGACCTCCTGTAGACATAAAGAGTGGGAGAAAAGAAAGATTAAAAATCCCGTCTTTAACTGCTTCTTCCACTGTTTCTTCAATAGTCGGAGATACAAACTGCATACAGGCAAGACGAACAGTATTTTCTCCCAGATCTTCTTTAAGCATATGTTCCAGTTTTTTAAATGGCAAAAGCCATGCACGATCTCTACTGCCATGGACTACCAGTATAAGCCTTTTTTTAATGTTTGACATTAAATCACCTCAGAATACAAATTATATTCATAACTACAGTTTCTAAAATCTGCAAAAATATAGAAATTAACAAAAAAAACAGGAAAAAAATTATGACGTAAAACAATATGTTTACTATATTACAGACCATTTTCATATAATATTATATTATTCGTTCTTTAAAAAGCTTTACCTTTATTGAAGGATATTAAATATAAAGAAAGAATTTAAAGGATATTAAAAATAAACAGCAGGAGGGCTATATAAATGGCTAAAGTTTGGATTAATCCGGCTTTCAAAGATAAAATGCCGGAAGGATTTAAAAAAAGACCTGTCAGCAAAGATTTTAAAAAAGAAGAGAGAAAAGAAGGTCCCAGAAAATTTGACAAAAAAAAATATGTAAAACCACAGGAAAAGAAAACGCCAGTCAGAGAACCCGGGCCGGATCCGTTACTTGAACTTAAACTTCTACAATACCTGAAAAATAATAATGCAACTATAGAAGCACATTTTATAGAGGGAATAGACATAAAAGGTAAGATAAAATGGTTTTCTGATTTTATGGTCGGTATTGAAACAGATAACGGAAAAAATATCATATGTAACAGATTAATGATGATCTATTACAGACATATAGAAGGAAAAACTCCTTCAGAAAAAGAAATCAACGAACTGCCAGATCCAGAACTTGCTAATGCCGAAATAATTGCAATGCAACAGTTAAAAGATAATAAAACTCCTCTTACATTTCATATGAAACATAATATCATATTAAAAGGAACACTTGAATGGTATGAAAAACTTATCTATCATATAAGAAGTATTGACGGAGAAAAAGATTATAATATACAGAAATCCTCCCTTATTTATTTTGAGGAGGTGTCAGCTTAATGACTGAAATAGAGGAAAAAAATAAAGAAGAAAAAGCAAAAACCTTTATTGTATATAACTCTATCAATCTTCTTACAAAATATAAAATAGCTGACACTGTTCTCACATTACATCTTACAAACAGTAAAACTATTACAGGCAAAATGAGATGGTATGACGATTATGCCATTAAAATTATTCTCCCCGACGGAACAGGAAGTGTTACAGTGCCCATACATAATATTATATATTATGAATGTGCTCATACAGTACTGGAAGGAGAAATGGATAAAATAGCCAGGGTTTTCAGAGGAGTTCCTAAATGTACCAATAAAGAAAAATCTCAGCTGGCCAAATACAAGAAGAATAATGAACTCATCCATTTTTATATGGAAGATAATACAGAAATAAAAGGGAGATTGAAATGGTTTGTAGATTACCTTTACTGTATAGAAACAGATAATAAAGAGCCTGACTATCATATAATAAAAAGACATATTGTGTACTATAAAAAAATTGAGGCTCCAAAAATCGAAAGAACTGAAACAGGTCATATAAAAGCACTGGTAAAAGATAGAGGGTTCGGCTTTATTACATCGGGGAATGAAGATATTTTTTTCCACTATTCGGAACTGGCAGATAAAGATGTAGAACCTGAAACAGGCCGTGAAGTTCACTTCGGAATAAAGACAACACCGAAAGGGAAGGTAGCAGTCAATATAAAAATAAGCTAACAGCTATACATTTATAGCTGTTAGCTATATATTTTATCCTGTTTTAAGAATGATTCCCTTGTTCTGCCGGCTCTTTAGCTTCTTTTGAAAAAGAAAATAAAAAGAGAATAGCAGCAAGAACTATATAGGCAGCAGTAAACTGATATGGTATTTCTCTTGCCACACCTTCAAGATTCCATGGTAAATACATGTTTCCGTTTGGCATAGCAGAATGGATGATGCCAAAAAAAGTAAGTGCTGCTGCTATTAAAATAAAGACACATGCATGACGTATCTTTCTGTCAATCATAAAAGAAACGAAAGCTCCCCATAACATGGCAGTAAGGATAAATCCGTTTCCTAAAGCCACTGTTACAAGTATTTCAGGCAGTTCTTTACCTCCTGTATGTGAAAGTAAGGCCTGAAATTTTTCAACGGGTACAATATCAGGGGTAGAATATTTTATAGCAAGAAGTCTTGCCACAGTCGGGAAATAAGCGAAGGCAACAGCAGGGGCATGAGCTGCAGGACATGCTATGAAAGCCTGAGCCATTATTTCCAGAGCAACAAAAATCAAAATCGGAGCAAGTACTGCTCTCGGTATAAGTTCTACAATGAATGATACATAACCGAATATGCCTCCAAGCCCTATAAAGAGACCTGTAATTATTGTATATCCCACTCTGCTTCCCATAGCTTTATAGGCAGGCTGCCCTATATAAGGTGTTGACTGGGCAACGCCTCCGAATATGCCTGCAAGTAATGTGGCAATGGCCTCTGTAAGCAGAATATCTCTTGTATTGAAATCGTCGCCGGCCACTCTGGCACTTTCTGTAACATTTATGCCTCCTACCACTGTAAGTATTGCAAAAGGAAGGGCAATGGGAAGATATGTAAGAGCATCTTTTAATCCATAGATGAACCCGATAGTGGGAATGGGGAAACCGAAATGTAATTCCATTACGGGAGCTTTATAGGAGCAACCAACCAGACCATGTGGGCCGAGTATATAGTAAAAAATCGTTCCCACACATACTGCAGAAAAGACACCGGGAATATTCTTTGGAAGTTTAATTCTTGCTATGAGATTATATAAAATAATTCCCATGGCGATCATACCTACAACAGGAAGACCGAATATATCGACGAGAGGCACAAAGCCTATAAGAGCAAGACCTATGCCTGCAAGAGAACCGAGAAGGCCTGCCTGAGGAACTGCTTTCTGAACCCATCCGCCTATAAACGAAAAGATAAATTTAAAAACTCCTATAAGCACCATCGTAGCCATTCCTACATACCAGGTCATGGTAGCTGCGTCTTCTACATTCATACCCTTTCCCTTCATAAAGAGAAAACATGGGCCGAGAACTGTAAGAGCAATACCTATGGTAGAAGGTGTATCAAGACCTAAAGGCATGGCGGTGACTTCATTATTACCGGTTTTCTTTGCCAGTCTGATAGCCATCCAGCTATAAATAAGGTCGCCGAATAACACTCCAAGGGCAGTGCCGGGAAACATCTTTTGATAAACTATATGGGCAGGGAAACCAAAACCGAATACCAGAATACCGGCCAGAAATGACAGAACTGTCATATTATCAAACATAAGACCGAAAAATCCGTTTAAATCACCGGGAACAAACCATTTGTAATTACTCTTTTTTTCCAAAATTATTTCTTCCTTTCTATAAATAAAGTTTAAAGTTGAGAGTTGAGAGTTGAAAAATTAATTCTAGCTCTAAACTGTAAACCTTAAACTTTAAGCTTCTACCTTTCACCGGGATCATAAGGCACACCGCTTGCCGCAGGAGGTCTAGATTTGCCTATAACTCCTGCTATGGCAATAATCGTGAGCACATATGGTATCATGAGCATAAATTCGGATGGTACAGGCACCTTACCCTGAAGAGTACTCTGAAGATTATCACAGAAGCCGAAAAAAAGACAGGCTCCAAGGGTTCCCCAGGGAGTCCATTTACCGAATATAAGAGCGGCAAGAGCAATAAAACCGCGGTTTGCCGTCATACCTTTAGAGAAAAGACCGCTTTCACCTATGGAAAGATAAGCTCCTCCTATTGCAGCAAGGGCTCCGCTCATAATAACACAGAGGTATCTTGTAAGATAGACATTTACTCCTACCGTATCGGCAGCCTTCGGGTGTTCTCCCACTGCACGGACACGAAGGCCATACGATGTTCTATAAAGGAACAGATGGGTAAGCCCTACCAGGACAAAAGCCATATATATAAGAAAATATTTACTTAAAAAGAAACTCTGTCTTTCAAAAGTAACGGCAAGAGGGGGGGTAGCACCGGGTTTACCGTATATTACAGGTATTAAATATTCTGTCGCACCTGCTGCAAATATATTAATTGCAGTACCGCCGACTATCTGATTGACTTTAAATTTTATGCTTAAAACACCATGAAGTAAACCCATAAGAGAACCTATAATTACAGCTCCCAGAAGACCAATCCAGAGACTGCCTGTAATATGGGTAAAAACAACGGCAGAGAATGCGCCTGTAAGCATTATTCCTTCAAGGCAGATATTTACGACGCCTGACCTTTCGGAAAAAAGCCCTCCAAGTGCGGCATATATCATAGGAATTGCTTTAGTTATCGTAACTGTTATTAATGACCAGCTTATAAGTTCTAATAAAATCAAATCTCTTTACCCCTTTTCAGTGACCAGTGACCAGTGTCCATATTATCAGGTAACTGGTAACTTATTATTGCTCACTGTCCTTCACTTCTTTTTCATTTTAGGTAAAAAATATCTCACCAGTTGATCTGCCGCTACAAACATAATAACCAGCCCCTGAATAATACTTGCTATCTGTTTCGGCGTTCTGGCAAGCACCATCATCTTTGTAGCACCACTGCTTAAAGATCCGAACAGCAGTGCAGAAAGTATGACTGCAAGGGGATTATTCTGAGCAAGTAATGCTACGGCAATACCCTGAAATCCGTAATCAGCAGATATGTCTGGAGTAAAATACCTGAATACTCCGAGTACTTCACAGCATCCTGCCAGTCCTGCGAGAGAACCGCTTATAAACATTGCAAGAACAACATTTTTTGCTACATTTATTCCGCCGTATTCAGCAGCAAGGGGGTTGTATCCAACAGCTCTCACTTCATATCCTGTAGTCGTGCGGTTCAGAAGATAATAAATAACTACTGCCACAATAAGAGCAATAAATATGGAAACATTCAATCTTACAATCAATCGTAAAAGCTCTGCTGTTACCTGCACATGAGGTGTCTTGGGAGATACGCCTTCAGGGTCTCTCATAGGGCCGTTTACAAGGAATTCCGTAAATTTTAATGCCACAAAATTTAACATAATAGTAGTTATAACTTCATGGGCTCCAAATCTTGCTTTTAAATATCCTGCCAGCCCTCCCCATAATCCTCCTGCTATTATGGCTGCAAGAAAACACAGAGGAAGATGTATGAAAGAAGGAAGAGTAAAAGCATATCCAACATAGGCTGCAGCAACGGCTCCTACAAGAAGCTGTCCTTCGCCGCCTATATTAAAAACACCGCATCTGAAGGCAAAAGCCACAGAAAGTCCGCAGAAAATAAGAGGCACTGTTTTAACAAGTGTTTCTGCAATACTCGATTTACTGCCAAAGGCGCCGTATAAAAGAGCCATATAAGAGTGCATTATACCTTTTCCCGAAATAGCAATAAAGATAGACCCTACCAAAAGAGCCATTATGACTGCAATTATCGGTACTATTATATCTATTATATTACCTTTTTGTTTCTTCATATCTTTTCTACATTGACATGGACTATCTGCCACGCATCACGCATTACGCATCACGCATCACGATTTAGCTCCTGTCATCATAACTCCTATTTTATCCTGTGTGGCATCTGCCCCTGATAATTCTCCGACAATCTTTCCTTCATATATAACAAGAATTCTATCACTCAGATTCATAATCTCCTCAAGCTCAAGAGACACGAGCAGTATACCCTTACCGTTGCGACGCTGTTCAAGAAGATTTTCCTGGACAAATTCAATGGCTCCCACATCAAGGCCTCGTGTAGGCTGTGAAGCTATTAAAAGATTGGGATTTCTTGTTATCTCTCTGGCTATAATGATTTTCTGCTGGTTACCTCCTGAAAGAGAACGGACA
>JBEHWP010000284.1:0-7718 GCA_040217665.1 Vulcanimicrobiota bacterium | reverse complement strand
GCATCACGCATCACGATTTTCATTTATTGAAAAAATATTTCTTACTTCTTCACTGCTGTTACAGTTGCATGCTTTACGGGCCATTTCTTTTAATGATTTATAATTCAGTGATTGTATCTTTTCTCTTATGTGACGTATATTCCCCGGTACCATGCTGAACTGCCTTATGCCACATCCGATTAAAACAGGAATTATCTCCGTATCTCCTCCTATTTCTCCGCAGACACTTACATAGAGTCCATGTTTTTCTGCCGTATCTGCTGCCATAGAATAAAGTTTTAACATGGCAGGGTGTATTGATTGATACCAGTCTTTTACATCCGGTGACTCGCGGTCTGCAGCCATTGTGTATTGAACCAGATCATTTGTGCCTATACTCATAAAATCTATTTCCGATATCATTGTTTCCGCGCATAGTATTGATGAAGGAGTCTCAAGCATAATACCGAGAGGAGGCATTTTTATATTTAATTCTCCGCAGATTTTCTTTATAATTTTTTTTGCTTTTATTACATCCTCAAGGCATGATATCATAGGAAGTATTATTCTCGGATTTCCATAAACAGAAGCTTTTACTATTGCTTTTATCTGAGTGGTAAAAATTTCTTCGTTATGGAGTGAATATCTTATGCCTCTCAGACCGAGAGAAGGATTTACTTCTTTTAGAGGCGGGAGATAGGACGGCCATTTATCGGCACCAATATCGAGTGTTCTGAATGTTACCGGTAAAGGTGAGAGTTTCTCTAAAATTTTTTTATAATCTTCATATAAATCTTTTTCTGACGGCATACGGTTGAGATAGGCAAATTCCGTTCTGTATATGCCCACTCCTTCTGCCTGTGAGTTTATTACATCCTGCACTTCTTTATAATGTAGAATATTTGTAAAGAGTATAATTCTTTCTCCGTCTTCAGTAAATGTATCTACAGGGGAAGGTTCTGTTAATAATATTTCAGAAACACCGGTGATTTTATTTTTATAATCTCTAAATTTTTCTTCATCTTTGTAGGAAATAATTAAACCTTCGTTACAGTCAAGTATTATATCTTCTCCTTCTTTCAGAGCAGTTGTGGCATCAGTCTTTATCATTCCCGGTATTTTAAGGGCTCTTGCCAGTATGGAACTGTGGGAATTCATCGAGCCTTTCTCCGTAATTATGCCGGCCAGTATCTCAACATGTTCCAGTATTTCCGAAGGAGTTATTTCAGGAGATATTAATATTATTTTTTCATCTTCTTGTCCGGTGTTTTTTCTGCCTGTTAAGATTCTGAGAATCCTTTCAGCTACGTCTTTAAGGTCTGCCCAGCGATTTTGAAATAGCTGGCCCTGTATCTGAGCAAATATGATCTCCAGTTCTTTTAATTTATTCTGAAGGGCTTCTTCTGCTTTTATTTTTTCTTTTTCTATTATTTCAACTGTGCCGTCTATCAGCATGGGATCATGTAAAAAACACAGATGGGCTTCAAATATGAGGGCTTCTTTTTCTGAAAGTTTCTGTGATGTTTTGTCTCTTAACTGTTCCAGTTCTTCTTTACATGTAAGAACAGCCTGAGCCAATCGATTTTTTTCTTCTTCTACGGAGGAGAAATCCCTCTGAGATGTTTTACCGGATTTTTTTACAATAAAAATCCTCCCTGAACCGATGCCGGGAGAAATTATTTCGCTTTTATCCAATGTTCTTTACCTCTTCTGCCATTACAAATTATTGTCCGGTCTCCATTCCTTTTTCTATAAAATCTTTTAAAATTTCTGCTACTGCTTCTTCTCCTTCTACTTCCAGGATTATTTCATCATCTTTTTTCAGTCCCATAGAGAGTATGCCTATTAAACTGTTTGTCTGAATTTTTTTCCCGTTATTTACAAGCCACACTTTCGTGCCGGGAAATTCCTGTACTTTCTGTATGAGCAATGTGGCAGGTCTTGCATGGAGATCCTTTGGTATTTTTACATGTTTGCTTATCATATAAACAATCCTTTATATTCAGGGATGAAATTTACTTTCCCGTCACCCGTTATGATTCTCTAAAACCCTTATCCCTTCGTTATCTATAGAAAATTCCATTACTTTTGCTCCTCCATCTTCCAGGGCAGAAACAACGTGTTCCTTCTTTTCCGGTTCCACCAGGGATATCATACATCCCCCGCCGCCGGCACCGCAGATTTTACTGGCCATAGCTCCGGCTCTTCCGGCCTTTTCCATTAAGAATTCTATTTTTTCCGTTGTCACGCCTTCTGCAAGGTTTTTTCTGTTTTCCCATTCTTCAGCCAGAATGGAAGAGAGGGAAGAAAAATCTTTATTTATTATGGAAATCCTCATCTTTTCAGCAGTTTTCTTTATGTTTTTCATAGGCCCTACTGCTTTGCCGTCAATATATCTTTTCATCATTTCCCAGTTATTTGTGCCGGAAAACCGCGATTCTCCCGTATAGGTTAATATAATTCTTTTTTCCAGTTCTTTTATATCATCTTTTTCTTTAAGAAGTTTTTCTACTTCTACTCCGTCATATTTAAACCATATGGCATTTATTCCTCCGTATACGGCAGCATAATAATCCTGTTTCCCCGTAGGTATTTTGATGGATTTTGCTTCTATATTTGCGCCTACGTCAATAATCTGTGTTATATCATATCCCTTTCCCGAAAGTCTGTTCAGTGCACCGCTCAGTGCCATAAGCAGGGAAGATGAAGCTCCAAGACCGGAACCTTTCGGTATTGGGTTGTTTGAAATAATTTCCATGGGACTTTCGGGACAGTAGAATTTTACGGCTCTTGCTATGAGATCGAAATTTCCGTTGAACAGACTATCCAGGTTTTCCGTTTCAGCTTTCAGATTCATGTCTTTTGAATGAAATCTGAAGGTATTTCCTCCGGGGATGATCCGGACATGGCTGAGGAGATTAATTGCTATGTTTACTGTTATGCCGGTATCTTCAAAGATATAGAGGGGATAAATATCAAGTGTGCCTCCTGCCAGATCTATTCTGACAGGAGCAAAGGCTTCAATCATTAAAAATACTCCTTAATTTTTTACTAAAATTGCTTTGTAACCTGTGCTTTAATTCTTGCTGAAGCTGCTTCCGTTTTCTTTATTCCTCTTTCGAAGCGGTTAAAATTATCAACCTTTGCTTTTAATTGAGGTGTAAGATCCTGTTCTGCAAGAACATGAGTCTGACTTTTTGCAAGAGCTACAGTATTGAACTGCACTTTCTTTTTCTTTTCGCTGTCTTTTATGGCTTTTACAAAGGTTTCCGCTGCAGACTGAATTTCTTTTTCAGTAAGTTTTTCATCTTTCTTGCCCATTTTAGCCGCCCACAGGTTCATAGCTTCTTTGCTCATTCTTCTCATTTGAGCCATAAAATCACTTCTTTCTTTTATCTAATTTTTCTCATGTAATTATATCATTTAAGAGCCTTTATGGCAATAAGTGAAAAGTGAGCAGTGAGCAGGCTTACCCTTCGCATGACGCATCACGCATCACGTATCACGCATCAAAATATTGTTAAATAGTTTTTAGTAAATGAACATTTCTTGTTTCTTTAAAACCCATATTTTCATAATACTTCCTTGCTCTTACATTCCGCGGGGTTACTTCCAGTTTTAATGCCACTGCTTTATCTCCGAAATTTTCCAGGAGATAATTAAAAAAGGATGTGCCTATTTTTTTATTTCTCCACTCCTCTTTTACAAACAGTTCATCGATATAAATAATATTTCCTCCGTATTCATTACTCCAGAAGAAAATAATAATTCCGTAGCCCACTGTTTCATTATTTATTCTGAATAATATAATCTGCCCTTTATCCTGATGATCAATCAGTTCCTTTACAGTTTTAAGGATTTTTTCTTCTTCCATAGATACACTGGAAGGATCTTCGCTGTAAAGACCGAGTATCATATCTTTAAGTTCAGAATAATCTTCATTGTTAAAAAGTTCAAAATTTACTTTCATTTCACTGCTTTCTTCTTTTCCTTACATTTACATGGTATTTCTTTACATTTTGGACAGCCATTGTGATATATGGAAGAAGCTTCTTCCATATTTATTCCTGCCATGCTTGCTATTGTGACAAGCCATGCCAGACAGTCTCCGAATTCAAGTTTCTGTTGTTCTATATCTCCTTCTCTTATGGCTTCTGCAAGTTCTCCCACTTCTTCCACAAGCCAGAGGAAGCTTTTCTCTATACCACGGTTACTGTCTTTTTCAAGATAAATGTCTTCTATGAGTTTTTGAAATTCACTTATATGCATAATTTTGTTCGTAACGCGTGACGCGTAACGCATTACGCGTCACGATTTAAAATTACGGATAAATCCTTTCTAACATTCTCGGATAGGGTATGGTCTCTCTTATATGTTTCAGTCCGCATATCCATGAAACAGTTCTTTCTATGCCCAGGCCGAAGCCGGAATGAGGCACTGTTCCGTAAAGTCTTAAATCTATATACCACTGATAATCTTCTTTCGGGAGATTATGTTCTTCAATACGTTTGAGGAGTAATTCAGGATCGGAAATTCTCTCTCCTCCACCTATGATTTCACCGTATCCTTCAGGTGCGATAAGATCTGCTCCGAGACATACCTCAGGCCTGTCTTCCTTCGGTTTCATATAGAAAGCTTTACATTTTGTCGGATAGTGGCTTATAAATACGGGTCTGTCGAAATTTTCCGATATGGCTGTTTCATCCGGTGCGCCGAAATCTCCGCCCCATTCGAAAGGAAGTCCCTTATCCTGTAAAATTTTTACTGCTTCATCATAGGTTATCCTGGGAAACGGAGCAGTTATCTTTTCCAGTGGAGCAATATCCCTCTCAAGTGTTTTCAATTCTTCCATTCTGTTTTCAAGGACTTTTTTAACTATATGGGAAACAAACTGTTCCTGTATGTCCATGTTTTCTTCCAGTTCCACATAGGCCATTTCAGGTTCAACCATCCAGAATTCCATCAGGTGACGTCTCGTTTTTGATTTTTCCGCCCGAAAAGTAGGGCCGAAACAGTAAACTTTTCCTAAAGCCATACAGTTTGCTTCATTATATAACTGTCCGCTCTGTGCAAGATAGGCTTTTGTGTCGAAATATGGTGTCTCAAAAAGTGTTGTTGTTCCTTCACAGGCAGAAGGGGTAAGTATCGGTGTATCCATAAGTATAAACCCGTTATCATCTAAAAAATTTCTTATGGATTTTATTATTTCATGTCTTATTAACATAATGGCATGCTGCTTTTTCGAGCGAAGCCATAAATGTCTGTGTGCCATAAGGAATTCCACGCCATGTTCTTTGGGGGATATGGGATAATTTTCTACTATCTGTATTGTTTTAAGGCCTGTGAGGGTAAGCTCATATCCTCCCGGCGCTCTTTTATCTGCCCTGACCTTTCCCGTTACTATTATAGATGATTCCTGTGTGAGAGGGTTGAAGCTTTCGAATACTTCAGGGGAAACATCATTTTTTCCTGCCACACCCTGTATTATTCCCGTGCCATCTCTTATCATGAGAAAATGTATTTTCCCGCTGGAACGTTTATTGTAAACCCATCCTCTTATTTCTACTTCCTGTCCGTCATATTTTGAGATATCTCTTATAGTTGCTCTCTCCAAAAGAGCTCACCTCTTTCTTTTACTGATTTGTTGACCTTAAAATTTCAACTATTTTTATTATTTTCCTGCCTGAGATTATATTTGTTTTATATGGTTCTTATAAAACTAATTATAAAATAGTAAAAAATATGATAAAATAAAAGTATGATTAATAATATAAATTATAAATTACCATTAATAATAATCATCGTTATTGTCTCTTTTACTCCTGTAATGATAGCCGGGAAAAGTGCTAAAGAGTGGAATAATGAGGGTTTACGCTGGCTTGAGAAGGGAAAATACGAAAAGGCTTTGAAATGTTTTGATAAGGCTCTGGAGTTAGATCCGGGAGTGCCGCAGTTGTTAAATAACAGGGGATATGCCCTTTATAATATAGGAAAAAGCGGTCACAACACTTATTATGTGGAACGTTCAATAGATGCGTATAATCAGGCGATAAGTGGGAAATCAGATTATGATAAAGCGTATTACAATAAAGGTTTATCTTTAATGTATTTGAAAAAATATGATGAAGCGAAGAAATGTTTTAAGAAGGTTCTGGACATAAATCAGTCTGACAGTGATGCACGTGCCAGAATAAAGGAATGTGATATTGCTATGACCGGTCATTCTGCTGCTTCTTCTGAAATTTCGAAATTAATGAAAAAGGCCGATGATTATTATAACAGAGGAGAATATGAAAAAGCAGCAAGTCTCTATGAAGCAGTGCTTACAATAAATCCGAATAATAAGGATGCGGCAGGAAAGAAGGCGGCAGCAGAGTTCCTGGCCGGATACGGGAATATGTCATCAGTTAAACTTTCAGAGAGGAAATCCTATATAGAAATAGTAAATGGTGTAACCTTTGAGATGATCTATATAAATGGCGGAACCTTTCAGATGGGACACACCGGTGTTGCAGAACCGGTTCACACTGTAACAGTGAGTGATTTTTACATGGGGAAATATGAGGTAACTAACAGGGAATATATTATGTATGATCCGGGCCATCATGGTAATTGGTCAGACGGGAGTTATCCCGTAGAAAATGTAAGCTGGAATGATGCTGTATCATATTGCCTGTGGTTGACCGGTAAAACAGGCAAGATTTATCGCCTCCCGACAGAAGCAGAGTGGGAGTATGCATGCCGTGCCGGTTCTATATCTGATTATTACTGGGGTAACACTATGAATGATACCTATTGCTGGTACAGTGATAATTCAGGAGGTACTCTTCATAGTTCTGGCGAGAAGAGTCCTAACGGCCCGGGTTTATTTGATATGAGCGGAAATGTATGGGAGTGGTGCAGTGACTGGAGCGGAGTATATCCTTCTTCCGGTGTAACCGACCCTTCCGGCCCCCTGTCCGGAACAAATAAGATTAAGCGGGGAGGCGCCTGGGATAAAAGCCAGGATTACTGCCGTTCATCTTTTCGTTATAGCTGTGAGCCCTCTTTCAGGGATTATAATCTGGGGTTTCGTATTTGCAGAAGCCGTTGACAGAATTTATCATAAAGGTCAAAGAACTGGTATAGATAAACTATAAAAATCTACAAATAACACTTGAAATTCAGTTGATTCTGTAGTAAAATTATCTTATGATGTACTCAGTTGGACAATTTGCGAAAAAGATAGGTAAAAGTGTCCAGACTTTAAGAGACTGGGAAAAAAAAGGCATATTAATCCCTGCTTATAAGACAAAAGGCCATCACAGAATGTACAGTGACGACCAGTTAAATGAAATATTTCAACGACAAAAACTGAAAGAACGAATAAACATAGGGTATGCGAGAGTATCGGCAAAACATCAGAAAGAAGATTTAGAAAGACAGATAACATTATTAGAACTGTATCTTGCAAAACAGGGAAAGCCATTTAAAATCATATCAGATACAGGAAGTGGAATAAACTATAATAAATCCGGTCTTAATGAACTTATAAAACTGATAGGAACAAATCAGGCTGACACAATTTATATATTACATAAAGACAGACTGATAAGCTCTGGCTATGAATTAATAGAAGAGTTTTGTAAAATACATAATACTACACTTGAAATAATCAATAAAGATGAAGAAAAAACTCAGGAAGAAGAACTTGTAGAAGATATATTAAATATAATTCATGTATTTTCCTGTAAAATAAA
>JBEHWP010000283.1:0-7735 GCA_040217665.1 Vulcanimicrobiota bacterium | reverse complement strand
GGTGCTATGGGAACTGTTTATGCAATTTTCCTGCCATTTTTTATGATTTAAAAAATTTCTCCCCATGGTTTCATTAGATCATTTTCAATATCGAGTAAATTCAGAACCCTTGAAACGGTAAAATTGATAATATCATCAACGGTCTGCGGGTCATTGTAAAAGGCAGGGGAAGGAGGAACTATAACGGCTCCTGCTTCCGAAAGGGTAAGAAGATTTCTTATTTGGATCAGCCCGATAGGTGATTCTCTGGGAACAATAATAAGAGGTCTTTTTTCTTTAAGTGTTACCTGGGCAGAGCGTAAAAGAAGATTGTTACATATGCCGGCTGCCATGGCGCCGAGAGAATTTATGGAACATGGCGCAATTACCATGCCCGATGTTTTAAAAGAACCGCTTGCTATGGAAGAACTCATGTCTGAGATGGAAAATTCTTTTATTTTTTCACATATTTCTTCGGAGAATATTTTATTTTTTTTATAAGATTTTATTTTCAGTTCCTGGCATATGACTCCTTTTGCATGTTCCGTAACTACCAGAGCTACTTCATGGTCATGCCTGGCAAGTTCTTCACATATTCTTTTGCCGTAAATTACGCCGCTTGCGCCTGTAATACCTACTATTATCATAGCAGAACATCTCCTGTCGTGAAGATTAATATAACAATGGAAATCCATCCGTTTACGGTAAAAAACGCTCTGTCTGCATGTGTTAAATCCTTCGGATTTACAAGGCTGTGTTCATAGATAAACAGTAAAGATATAACTGCAAGGCCTGTATAGTAAATAGGCCCCAGTTCTGCTATGATACCGAACATAAGCAGGAAGAAAACTGTTAATATGTGAGAAAAAGAGGATATATAAAGTGCATTATTGAGGCCGAATACTGCCGGTATTGAATAAAGATGTTCTTTTCTGTCAAATTCATAATCCTGGCAGGCATAGATTATATCAAGACCTGTCATCCAGAATATAATGGCTGCACCGAGAAAAAAAGGGGTTATGCTCCATGTGCCTGTAACTGCAAGCCATCCTCCTATGGGAGCGGCAGATTCTACAAGGCCGAGAATTAAATGGGTGGTCCATGTAAAACGTTTACAGTATGAATAAAACCATAGAAGTGCAACGGCAAGAGGGCTTAATTTGAAACAGAGAGGATTTAACATCCATGAAGAAAAAACCAGCAGGGCGATCGATATAAATGTAACAAGCCACACAGATCTACCTGTTATTTTTCCTGAAGGTAACAATCTATCTCTTGTTCTCGGATTTTTAGTGTCTATTTCTCTGTCTATGATGCGGTTCAGAGACATTCCTGCCGTTCTTGCTCCGAACATGGCAAGAGTAACCCACAGCCATACGGAGAAAGAAGGTATTTTCCCTGCTGCCGCAATTACTCCTAAATAAGCAAAGGGAAGGGCAAATATGGTCTGTTCAAATCTTACCAGATCTATAAATTTTTTTATCACTGTCATTTTTTTACCAGCTTTTTCCCGACCTCCGGGGAAATCATCCTGTTACGCATCACGCATCACGCATCACGCATCACGAAATATTATAATCTTTCCATTTTTTATCTACAAGCTCTTTAATTTCTTTATTCATTTTAATTTCTTCAGGCCATGTCCTCTGCATACCTTCCTGTGGCCCTTTTCTTGTTGCATCTATACCCAGTTTATTGCCGAAGAGGGGCCATGAAGCAGAGTGGTCAAGAACATCGAGAGGGCCTTCCGAAAATACAAAATCCCTTTTCGGATCTACATTATTAAAGGTTCTCCATGCAACTTCATTTATATTCTGCACATCTGTATCGTCTTCGACTATTATGATAAATTTTGTATTCATCATCTGTCCCATGCCCCAGAGAGCATTTATGACTTTTTTGCCCTGTGCGGGATAGGTTTTTTTTATGGAAATAACGGCACAGTTATGAAAAACCCCTTCAATGGGAAGGTTCATATCTACGATTTCAGGCAGTATCATCTGAAGCATGGGAAGAAAGATTCGCTCCGTAGCCTTTGCCATGTAGCAGTCTTCCATGGGAGGTTTCCCTACAATGGTTGCAGGATATATGGCATCTTTCCTGTGGGTAATACATTTTATGTGCATTACGGGATAATTGTCTGCAGGGGAATAGAAACCTGTATGGTCACCGAAAGGGCCTTCCACACGAAATTCTCCCGGCACTATTTCACCTTCCAGTATAAATTCGCTATGGGCGGGAACTTCTATATCTACTGTCTTACATTTTACAAGTTCTACAGGTTTTTTTCTCAAAAATCCTGCAAACATCATTTCATCTATATCAGGAGGAAGAGGTGCTGTGGCAGCATAGATAACTGCCGGATCTCCTCCTATGGCCACAGCTACTTCCATGGGTTTTCCGCTCTGTTCATGTTTCAAATAATGCCTTCTTCCGTCTTTATGTATATGCCAGTGCATGCCGCAGGTAACCCTGTCATAGACCTGCATTCTGTACATACCGCAGTTTCTCTGTCCTGTTTCACTGTCTTTTGTAAATACCATGGGGAGGGTGATAAAAGGGCCTCCGTCATGAGGCCAGCATGTTAACACCGGTATTGAATCAAGCATAGGTCCGTCTTTCAGAACCACTTCCTGACATGGACCGTGGGAGACAATTCTGGGCACAGAGTCTGAAATCTCTTTTAATTTCGGAAGCATCTGCAGTTTCCCGAAAAAACCTTCTGGTATATGAGGTTTCATCATTTCTTTTATTCTTTTTGCAATTTCATCTGTATGGTTGACTTCCAGTGCCATAGCCATACGTTTATAAGAACCGAAAGCATTTATAAGAAGAGGAAAATTGTAGCCCTTTAAATGTTCAAATAAAAGTGCAGGGCCATGACTTTTAGAGATTCTGTCTGCAATCTCGGTGATTTCAAGAACAGGGGAAACCTCTGTTTTAATCCTTATGAGTTCTCTGTTTTTTTCAAGTTTTAAAATAAATTCTCTTAAATCTTTATATGCCATTATGGTAAGTGACGCGTGACGCGTGACGCGAAGATTGATGTTCTCCCTTCGTGTAACTGACTGAATTCATAAATTCTGAAATTATCTGATTTATCCTTCTTTGAATAACATGATTTTTATAAAAAAAGATACAGATTTTTTTATTAGAAATACTCTTCTGTACTATTTACTTTTATGAAAAAATAATTGATAATATATTATAATGACCTTATTTACCGGTCAGACATTATGCGTGACGCGTCACGAACAAAGGAGCGTAACTGTTATGATAAATACAAATCAAACAACAGACGGATATTTAATATCCCGTACTACGGCCAATCAGAGGCCTATTCAGGCAGGTGCTGTTACTTCCGGTAAAGGTAACTCTTTACCTGAAGCAAAAAATCAGCATATGAAAGCAATGGAGAATTTTTACAGAAGTGATAATTCACAGTTTACTTCTGTAGAGGGCGGTAACAGATCCGGTGCCGGTAATGTAGATCAGAGAGTATTTGATGAGAGGAAAAAACTTGTAGATCCTCTCGGTCTGGTTCCCGATCAGGCAAAGGTCGGCATGGATAGAACAAAGGCAAATATAGACGGGAAAACTATTGAGGTTGGAACCTTTAATATGGAATGGCTGGGCTGTGATGATGCCAGAATGTTTTTCAAGGGGAAACCTACAGGTGCACAGCCAAGAACAGAACAGGATTATCAGAAGATGGCACAGGCCATAAAACAATCAGGTGCCGAAGTCATGGCAGTACAGGAAATATCCGATGAAAAAGCTCTCAGGAAGGTTTTAAAGGATTTACCGGGATATGATTTTGTACTCGGCACTACCGGGAAAAGAGAAGACGGTAGAAGCCAGATGGTAGGAATTATTTATAACGGAAATAAAGTGGAATGCGATAAGTCTTCCGTAACGGAGATTATGGAAGCACAGGTTCCGGAACTTGCCGGAGACGGACATCTGAGAGCTCCTATTGCTGCAAAATTTAAGAGCAAAGAGGGAGGATTTGATTTTACCATGGTGTCCATGCATTTAAAGGCAGGTCAGAAAGGTAATTGCAAAAAAATAAGGGAGGCCCAGGTAAGTATTATGAATAAATGGGCACAGGACAGAATGGCATCGGGTGAAGATAAAGACATTATCTTTGCAGGTGATTTCAATGATACTCTGAATAGTTCCACTACAAAAAAGCTCGGTGAAGGTACTGACCTGCATATGGTAACTTCAGAATCTGCAGTGAGAGACGAATGGTCTCACCCTGTAACACACAGACTTATAGATCATATAGGAGTTACCACTGCAGATGGAGGTTCCCTGGAAGAATATATTCCGGGTACTACCGGTGCAATAAAGGAAAGAGTTACGTCTGATCACAGGGCTGTAGTGTCCAGTTTTAAAGATGTAGATAATGATTAGTAAAATATAAATATCTGATTGATAATATTAGCTATTGGTTTTTCTTTTAAAAAAAAACTAATAGCTAATAGCTTTTTTTGGAAAAACTATTTACTTTTTTTTAAAATGCGTGATATAAGAGATGAAAAGATTTTTTTGTTGTGATATGTTTTAGCAAAAGTAAATTTTTTAGAAAGGTGGTATACAGCTATGTTTGGAATGATTAATATGATAAACCAGGGAGCTGTAAACAGACAGCAGGGACTTTTTACAAACAGGCTGGTTGATGGAACGAAAAGCGGTCAGCTTAATAAATCAGAGTATATGTCTCTTGCCAATTATGATCAGGATACAAGGGAAATGGAAGGGAAATTCCTGAAAGACGGTAAAATATCCTGGCAGGAGCGTCAGATACTGGAAAAGAGAAATAAATATAACCAGCGCATGATGGCACTGTACAGTAAAGGAGACTTCAATCCTGTAACTGAAGGGCCTAAAAATGCAATTGAAGCAAAGATGCAGAATCAGCTTTCAAGAACCTATGATGGCATTACAGACGGAAGTCTTACAGGGGGTGAAGCTGTAAATACCCTGAACTATCAGGGAGAAACAGCTACTAAATATGGTAAAATGCAGGCAAGTCCCAATGGTTTCCATAACTTGATAACAGGAACCAGTTCCTTTACGGGAGCTGAAAGACTTGCTCTTCATAACAGACTTGATAATAGCAGTGAAAAGATTTATAACCTGAGGCATAACTGGGCTTCAGACTGGGGGTCTCCTCAGAATGTAAGTCGTTTTCATCAGCCTAATTATGGCGGAAATTATATGCCTTCTTTTCCATCTTATACGCCTCCTGTTAATTTCCCGAGTTTCCCGGCTCCTTCAATGATGGGCGGACAGACACCGTTTTATCCCGGTTTCCCCGGCGGAGGATGTCCTCCTTACCTGAGTCAGTTTACCCAGCAGCTTTTCAATACAATGGCTATGGGTATGATGATGGGAATGATGGGAGGAATGGGCCTGGGAATGAATACAGGAATGATGTTCGGCGGTATGCCGATGGCAATGCCATTCTTTATGGCTCTGTCTTCCATGATGGGCGGTATGGGTATGATGGGCGGAATGAATATGGGTATGGGTATGGGCATGATGGGCGGTGGTATGATGGGAGGTTTCCCCGGTAGTTATGGCGGAGGTTACGGAGGAGGTTCTTATGCAGGAGCCTATGCAGGAGTAGGACCTTATGGAGCCTATGCAGGAGCCTATGCAGGTAATTACGGAGGTTATATACCTCAGGGAGTGGCGCCAAACGGTTCAGGTTCTGCTGCCGTAGCAATGGGGAGGCAGTTCCTGGGAAGAGAATCGTGGAGTATTAAAGGACAACTTCCTCACTTTACAGCTGCCGGAGGACAGACCAATAACTGTGCTGATTTCGTAAGTTCCTGTCTTGAGAGCCAGGGACTTATAAGAGGACATCATGTAAATGTGAGAGAATTAGAGCAGTCCCTTCTGAGACAGGGTTACAGACCTGTTCCACTTCATATGGCAAAGCCGGGCGATGTATGGATAAATGCCAGTAGAGGTCATACGGAACTTGTTCAGGGATTTGATGCCAGAAGAGGTGGTGTGTCACTTATTGGTTCCAATAATGATAGGCCGGGCCATCAGGTAATATCAAACGGTTTTTCCAGAAGCGGTGTCGTATATACAAGAGGTTAATGCTTAACTGATAAAAGGGGCTGTCCAGGGACAGCCTCTTTTATTTTTATATAAGGATGTAATTATTCCCTGACAAACACTTATTGAAACGTCAGATTAAATTCCTGAGTAACTGTTCCTGAAGTAACGGAAAGATCTGCAGAGCCGCCCTTCATTGAAGCGAATTTTATTGAAACCTTTCCGTTTTTAGTAACGGCAAAAGATGGTTTTGGCACACCGTACGAAGAATTTATTTTTACTCCCGTTCCGTCAGGAACCGGATTGCCGGAACTATCTGCCACTTTAATTTCAAGGGAATAGGTGAGATTGTTATAACCGGTTTGATTTACATATATAAAAGCAGGGGTAATACCGGAATTACCTGTATCAAAAAGACTCCAGCAGTTTGCCACTTTTCTTTCAGGACTGTACGTTTCACTTATAAGTTTTCCCTCTATAACCATTGTCGTAGAATCTCCTCCATCCATATTTATTGCATCTGTCACATTCAGTTTAAGGAGATATTCCGCTATTTCTGTAAGACTCATGCCAAGACTTTCCGTGGATTTTGATTTCCTGTCATCTACACTGAATAATACAAGTTTATTATCTTTCGTAATACCCAGTGCCGTATGGCCTGCCCTTCTTGTTACATCATTACCTCCAGGCCCCAGTTCTTCTTCTTTAGCCGTTATATTAATTTTGCCGTCTGTAATTAAATTTGGACCTGCGCCAATGGCATAAATAACCCTGGTCCAATCTTTGCCTGAAAGAGATATTACACGGTCATTGACAGCTTTTATCCTGTCTATGAGAATTTTTTTGTCATATCTTACACCAAGAGCAGTTCTTGGCGGTCTTTTTGCTACATGCGGGCTTTGCAGTATACCGTCTATTATAACAAGACCGAGAGGTCCTCCGTCTTTATTGTAATAACCTCCGTTTACTGCTACCAGTGCTCCTGTTCTCTGAGCCATAGAACTTGTAGTTTCTCTGCTTTTATTATTATCTTTGGCCTGTATGGCTTTCAGATTGATATTTTCTCTTTCCAGATCCGCAATTACTACATTGAAACTTATAACACCTTTCCATGAACCTTTTCTTATTCGGGCCCATATTACACTTTCAGAGAGATATGTTACGGATTTTTCATCAAAATTTTTGTAAAAATCGAATACCAGCCTATCCGGGTTTTCCATATTAAAAGCTTTATAATTTTCTGAAGGAAGATTGTATTTCAATTTTATTCTGGATATAACACTGTCATGTCCGGTTTTTTCGAAGGTAATTTCTTCTATAAGATTATCATCCAGTTTGTAGATTTTTTTGATATTTTTTTTCAGCTCCGTTCCCGGAAATTCAATTGTAAAAATATCGGGATTTCCCTGACGGCATATAGTATAAGGAACTTTCCGGGTCAAATCGAAAGCCAGTCTTGTCTTTTCCCGGTCTGAACCAAAACGGATTTCTTTGAGAGCGACTTTTTCTGTAGCAATTGAGCAGAAGTAATTAAATATAATATACACAAATACCGGAACAAAAAGAAACATTTTAAATTTCATTGTTATTAAATCCTTTCTAGAAATAACCTTAAGAATTCAGAAAATTCTACTTTGACTGTTCATTTCCTTCATGAGTGTGAAATTTATGGTAATAC
>JBEHWP010000282.1:0-7761 GCA_040217665.1 Vulcanimicrobiota bacterium | reverse complement strand
ATGATACTCGAATATATTCAGGCAGCAATGGATAATGCCCGATATAAAAATCTGGAAGACGGAACATGGTTTGCTGACATCCCTGATTTCAGGGGTGTATGGGCTAATGGACAGTCAGTTGAAATTTGTAGAAAAGAACTTATAGAAGTATTAGAGGAATGGATTATTTTAAAATTAAAAGATAAAGATTTTCTTCCTGTATTAAGAGATATAGATATAAATATTAAAGAAGTTGAAGTTATCTAATAATTATGGCAACTGTAATTTCAAGAAAAGAGATAATCAGAAAATTCAGATCTTTAGGTTATACAGGGCCATTTTCCGGTGGTAGACACAATTTTATGATAAAGGGTCAAAAGAAGATACGTATTCCCAATCCTCATGGAAGCGGAGATATTCACATAAGTCTTGTAAGTGAAATCCTCAGACAGGCTGATATAACCAGAGATGAATGGGATAAAGCCTGAACTTTTTGAATTCTTCCTGTAATTATAAACATTTCATTGAAACCTTTAAGTAAGGTGCCTCTGCATTTTTATTATCTCATCTGCATCTTCCTGGTTGAAGACTCCATTCAATCCACCGGCTATGTAATATAAGATTTTATATAATACTGTAACATTATCAACGCCTTCACATATTCTTCACAACTTTTTCATATTTTCTTCACAGGTTTATGTTATAATCATTTTATCTATTATAAAGAAGGTTATTTTATCTGTCAGGGCATTTATAGAGAGAATGGGAACAGACAATGAATTCAATAGAAAAATAACTGAATTTAAAGATGAAAAGAGCCGTATGGATTTTGTAGTGTCTCACAGGTTTGATTTTACTAAAGAAGAGATAGAAATGGTAAAATCAGAACTGAGTGAAGAGGAAATCAGTAATTTATCCGGCGGCGTTTCTCATAGCTGTCTTGTCCATACAGGAATTCAATTTTATGTGTAAAAAGAGGGGATTTTACTCTTCAGGAAGAAAGTTATGAAAATATTATTTATAGAAAATATACAGCATATAACCCATATTTCCAGACATATAATCTCAACAGGATTATTGAGTCTGGCCACTGTTTTAAAACAAAAAGGATATGATGTT
The DNA here is from genome assembly GCA_040217665.1 of Vulcanimicrobiota bacterium. Lineage (GTDB taxonomy): Bacteria > Vulcanimicrobiota > SpSt-956 > SpSt-956 > JAKJGF01 > CALARM01. The sequence continues at coordinate 6,663 of JBEHWP010000282.1, read as the reverse complement.
GAAATATTGAGTTTCACCTATTTATTTACTCAAAAGATAATTGATTATTCTCCTGATCAGATGAAAAAACTGGAGATTATGTGTGATTTCATAATAAATAAAAAGCCTGATATTGTTGGCTTTACTACCATGTGTAACTCCTTTCATAACAGTCTGCTTCTGGCAGAGTTGATTAAAAAAAGAGATGATAAAATCAAAATAATCCTGGGAGGCCCTCAGACTTCAGTCTTTCCTGAAAGGATTCTTAAAGAATTCGCCTTTATAGATTTGATCTGCTACGGAGAAGGAGAAAATAAAATAGAAGCAATTATAAAGGGAATAGAACATAATGATTTAACATCAGTACCCGGTATAGTATATCGTGAAAATAATCTGATCAGGAGAAATGAAGATAATGGTATGGTCAGGAATTTAGATGAACTTCCCGAACTGGATTATGATTTAATTCCTTATTTCAGCGAATTAATTAAAATCAGCATACATACAGGAAGAGGATGTCCTTATAAATGTGTCTTCTGCTCCACTTCCAATTTCTGGCAGAGAAAATACAGAACAAAATCTATAGAAGGCATCTGCAAAGAAATAGAAACTGTAAAAAAGAAATTAAAGAAAGATGATCTTTTTTTTGAATTTACAAATGATAATATCTGTGTTGATTACAATTTTTTTACCGGTTTATGCAAAGCCCTGAAAGAAATAAATATTGATTGGATGTGTTACGTAAGGCTCGACAGTCTCGATGAAGAGCTAATCAAACACATGTCGGACTCGGGGTGTAAGATAGTATTTATCGGTATGGAGACAGGCTCTCCTTCCATGCAGAAATATACAGGTAAAAACCTCAATCTTGAAAGAGTTGATTATGTAATAGATAATCTCTTAAAATATAAAATCAGACCCATTATATCATTTATATCAGGTTTCCCTGATGAGACTGAAGAGGATCTGGCATTGACGTTAAATATGTTTTATAAATTACTTAAAAAGGGAGTTTACCGGTGTGATCTCCATTCGGCATGTGTACTGAGCGGTACAAAATTATACGACGATTGTAAGGAGAGACTTGTGCTGAAAGATATTTATTCAAATATATCGGACAGTGTCAATTTTCCCGTTGCCCATTCTTTTGTTAAAGAAAATAAGGATTTATTTCCACATTTATATACCATTGAAGGTTCTCTTACAGATAAATATCCCTTTCTGGAAAAATTCTGTTCCTTTCTTATATGCGGTCTCTACAGATTATTCCCCGATACGATAGATTTATTTTTGAAAGCTTTTAATAATGATATGCTTCTGTTTTATAAAGATTTCATAGCCAGTTCAAATAGATTTGCCGCATTTTTTTCCGGTGGCGAACATATGAAAGATTTTGTCGAAGAAATACACATCCATAATAATACGATTAAATGTCTGGGAGAATATACGGATAAGAAAAGAGGTGGTGATTTTATATTTGATATAGTCTACAGAACATTTCTACAGGAAAGAAAAGCCTTTGTCGGGAGGTTTATAAAATAATGAAAGGGTGAATTATTATGTCAGAAGAAAAGAAAGATTTATCAGGTAAAATTTTAGCAAGGGTGCTGAAAGATGAGGATTTCAAAAAAGCATTAATAGAAAACCCGGCAGAGATTCTCTCTAAAGAATATGATATTAAACTGCCTGAAGGGTTAACACTCAAAATACTGGAAGATACACCTGAGATAAAACATGTAGTATTGCCCTGTATCGAACCGCCTGCACTGGAAGAATTATCGGAAGAAGTAATTGATAAAATAGCGGCAGGAGGATCTAATAATAGTAGTACATTGCCCATATCCATTGCAGGTCTGGGACTTGGATGTGTTCTCTATTTAATAATTGGTGGAACATGTTAACGGGTAAAGTTATTTTATAAAAGAGAAATAAAAATCAGTGAGAGGTGAAGTATTATGTCAGAGGAAAATAAAGATTTATCAGGTAAAATTTTAGCAAGGGTGCTGAAAGATGAGGATTTTAAAAAATCATTAATAGAAAACCCGGGAGAAACTCTATCTAAAGAGTATGATATTAAATTACCTGAAGGGTTAACACTCAAAATACTGGAAGATACGCCTGAGGTAAAACATGTAGTATTGCCCTGTATAGAACCGGCTGCACTGGAAGAATTATCAGAAGAAGCAATTGATAATATAGCGGCAGCAGATAACTGGCGGGTAACAGTTGCCGTATCAGTTGGAGGTCTCGGCCTTGGATGTCTGTTTTTATTCGTTGGCTACCATGGGGAAGAGCCAATGTGCGGTGAAGTCTAATAATGAAAGGAGAAAAACTATGTCAGAAGAAAACAAAGATTTATCAGGTAACATTTTAGCAAGGGTGATGAAAGATGAGGATTTCAAAAAAGCATTGATAGCAAATCCGGGAGAGGTTCTCTTTAAAGAGTATGGCATAAAACTGCCTGAAGGAGTAACTCTTAAAATAGTAGAAGATACGCCTGATGTAAAACATGTAGTACTGCCCTGTATCGAAGCGCAGGGACTCGAAGAAGTGTCGGAAGAAGCACTTGATAAGATAGCTGCAGGAACTCTGGGGGAATCGCTCGCCATATCCATTCCGAGTCTGGGTCTTGGCTGTATTCTGATTGAGATATTTGGCAGGCATTGCTAGGTGCTTATAACTGTAAATATTCTGCTGGTTATAGTCGTGACTCGTAACGCGTTACGCGTCACGGGAGGAGACATGCTTACAGATTATCCGGTGTTGTATTTACAAAATAATGATAAAAAACAGTTTAAAGACTGTCCGAAAATCTCTTTTGTTTATTCAGGTTCTATCTTTCGGATAGTCTTACGATGACAGTTATTGAGATTGCAGGAGATGTATAATGAAAAAAATAATGTCTGCAGATGAAGTGATTGACTTTATTGAAAAAACAGCTTTTTTACATGAAAGGATAGAAGGAGATTTTATCCCGGAATCTGTAACAGGGGAAATCTCCGACAAATACCTTTCTAAATGGAAGGAAATTCTGGCAAAAGGAGATGGTGAACTTTTCCGTAAGAGGCTTTCTTTTGACAGTTTAACAGAAGATAAAGTAAAGCCTCTTCTCGGGAAAGTCCATCTCAAAAATAGGGATGTTCTTCCTGAATGGAGCAGTATTTTAGAAAAAATCCTTAACAGAGAAGATTCTATAAAGATTGAAGAGATAAGAAAAGGAAAAAACCTTTATAATAGATTTTTTCTATCTAAAATACCTGTCCCCTTTGAAGAGATCTATGTGCCTCTTATTCTACTTGCAAGAGAAGAGGTGATGAAAAGAACCGGCAATAGCTATAACCTGGCCGGTGAACCTGTTCATATCCTTTTCGAGCATAGCCTCCTTGCTTCTATACACTATATATGTGTAAAGACTGTGTATCTGGAATTTTCAATATTTAACAGTGATTCATCTTTTACCGGTATCCTTGACCGGTTTATCAATACGGAAAAACGTAATAAATACGATTCATTTATAGAAAAAATACTGAAAAATAATTATATCGATTTTTTCATGGAATATAGAGTCCTTGCAAGACTCGTATGTACTCTTATAAGCCAGTGGATAGATAATAATTCTGAATTTCTACTGAGACTGAAAGAGGATTTATCTGAAATCTCTGAAGTTTTCAATGAAGGGAAAGATCCGGGAAAACTTATAAAGGTAGGTCCTTCTGTCTCTGACAGGCATAATGGAGGAAGACAGGTAATAACATTTGAATTTGAGTCAGGATTAAAGATTGTTTATAAGCCAAAGGATCTCTCTTTAGAAAAAACTTATTTTCATCTTCTGTCCTGGTTTAATGAAAATAAAGTACCTTATAATTTTAAATCCTTAAAAATAATTAACCGTAAAGATTACGGATGGGTGGAATTTGCAGACCATCTGCCATGCAGGGATGAAGAAGAAGTTAAAATTTACTACAGACGGGCAGGAGCACTGCTGTGTCTTCTTTATATATTCAGCACATCAGACTGTCATATGGAGAATATTATTGCCTCGGGCGAATATCCTGTTCTTGTTGATTTAGAAACACTTATGCAGGGAGATGTGAGATTTTTTGAAGATGAAAAATACGGGCAGAAGGTAAGGTTTCTTGCAGGCAAAAAACTTTATGATTCAGTTTTAAGAACAGGTCTGCTTCCACGGTGGCAATTCACTACCGATAATAAAGCTTATGATGTAAGCGGTCTTGGAAGCACCGATGACCATGGCATGATTTACAATCAGGAAACCTGGAAAAATTTAAAAACAGACAGCATAAGATTTGAAACAGATCGTATCAGAGCAAACAGAATGGGACTGAATATGCCTTATATTAAAGATGAAAAAATAGCTCCTTATGAATATAAAGACGATATTCTTCAGGGATTTAATGAAATGTATAATTATATGTTAAAAAACAGAGAATATCTTCTTTCCCATGATACTTTACTGAAGGATTTCAGAGGTAAAACAGTTCGTATGATCTTTCGTGCCACAAATACTTACGGCATGATTCTCGGAAAGTCGATAAATCCTTCATCCCTCAGGGATCCTCTTTTATGGTCAATAGATATTGATCTTCTCACAAGAGCTTTAAGTAAAATTGAAGTAAAGACTGATTTCCTCTGGCCTTTAGTAAAATATGAAATTAAAAGTTCGGAAAAACTGGATACTCCATGTCTCGGCGGTTATTCGGACAGTAAATCACTGAAGCTTGACAATAACATAGAAATAGAAGATTTTTATGACATATCGGGCTATGACCGGTTCATATCCTGTCTGGAGAGACTTGATTGTGAAGATTTAAAGAGACAGACTGCTTTAATAAAGAATTCCTTATATGCAGCAAATATTACCGGAGCTGAATCTTTTAAAGAAAGGGAGATTCTGCCTGTCCCGGCAGAAAGTTTTTTAGAACATTCCCTGGATATTGCAAAAAATATCGAAGAAAGTGCAATTCATGTTGATGACAGCGGAATTACCTGGATTGGCAATGAATATATACCTTCCCTGGACAGAGCACAATTACAGCCTCTCGGCTATGGACTTTACAGCGGTATATGCGGAGTGGCTCTCTTTTTATCTGCTCTTGAACATGTTGAAGGTAAAGGTAGATTAAAAGAAACCGTTCTATCTTCATTAAAACCTCTTTTCCTTGACATAGAAGATTCTCCTGATACAATAGTAAAGGAAACAGGTGTCGGAGGAGCTATGGGACTCGGCTCAATAGTTTACTCCCTTACATCTATATGCAAGTTTCTGGAAATGCCTCTTATTCTGGAATATGCAAAAAAGACTGCTCTTCTCATAACAGATGAAGTTATAGAACATGACAGGCATTTTGATATTACGGGAGGACTGGCCGGCGCCATTTTCGGATTACTGAAGCTTTATACTGTAACAGGTGATAAAGAAATTTTGCGCAAAGCAGAAAAGTGTGGAGACTTTCTGATTGAAAACAGAAAGGAAAGTAAATCAGGATACAGATCATGGGCTACGGTAGAAAATAAATTACTGGCAGGTTTCTCTCACGGCGCGGCAGGTATAGCTTATTCATTACTCAGGCTTTATTCTTTTCTGAATAAAAAAACTTATATAGATGCTGCAGCAGAGGCTATAGCTTATGAAAATACTCTTTTTCGCGAAAAATTCGGTAACTGGGTTGATCTGAGGATGTCTGAAGATAAGTCTGAAAGATTTATGATATCCTGGTGTCATGGTGCGCCCGGCATAGCTCTCGGAAGAATCGGGGGGCTCTGTGTGCTGGACAGTGAAGATATAAGAAAAGATATAGAGAGGGCAATAAATACAACAATAACGTGCCCGATTGTGGAAAAGGATCATCTCTGCTGCGGTAATATGGGAAGAGCCGATATATTACTTACTGCAGGTTTAAAACTCAACAGACCGGATTTGAAAGAGAAAGCTTTATTTAAAGCAGGACAGATAGTGGCACTGACGAAAGAAACAGGAGGCTTTAAGTGCGGTATAGAGGGACAATTTGATGCAGGATTTTTTCACGGAAATTCCGGGATAGGCTACGAACTTCTCAGATTGTCTCATCCTGAGGTTATTCCATCGGTATTATTGTTTGAATAATTTAGTGAAAAGTGAAAAGAATAGGACGCTACTCACTACTCACTATTCACTAATGGCCATGGCCGGTTCGGTCACAACGAAGAATAAGAATCTATTCTTCCCGTCACGCGTTACGCGTTACGCGTTACGATACTCATATAAATTATGGAGGTATAAAAAATGGACGAAATTTTTTATAAAGGAAGAAAAATTACAGAAGGTACCATGATACCTGTCGGGGTCGAAGATTATCCGCTGCCTCTTACCTTTACGGAACTCAGGACTTCCATTACTGGCATGGTGGCAGATGTAAAAGTCATACAGAAATTTCATAACGACCTGGATAAAAATATTGAGGCAGTATATATATTTCCCCTCCCTTCCGAAAGTGCGGTCCACTCGCTGGAAATAAAAATAAACGAAAGAACTATAAAATCAGAGATAAAAGAAAGAGAAGAAGCAAAAAGGGTTTATGAACAGGCAAAACATGAAATGAAACATGGAGCACTTCTGGAACAGGAAAGACCGAATCTGTTCACCATGTCTGTTGTAAATATTGAACCTGGCCAGGAAATATTCGT
>JBEHWP010000281.1:0-7761 GCA_040217665.1 Vulcanimicrobiota bacterium | reverse complement strand
TATTCCCTGTTGTTACAATGGGTATTAATTATAAATGGGTTTTTCCGAGAGTAAATATTACGTGTAATATAGATCCACCGGAATTTTATGATTCAAGTGATTCTATGGTAACAGAAAAAATTATGGAGAAAATAAAAAAATTGAGTAATCTGTAATACTTATTTTTTTTATTTTTTAAAAAAAGGGTTGAAAAATAGTTTTAATTCTGCTAATATGCAAAATAAGTTATTTCACATAACACCATACGAATTATACGAAAGGATAAGTGATATATGAGTATACCAAAATCTTTTGGAGCAGTTGAACTGGCTAAATACTGTCAGGTGTCACGTAATACAATTCATAACTGGATAAGAGATGCAAAATTAAAAGCTTTTAAATTACCGGGAGGTCATTACAGAGTTGAGAAAAAGGAACTTTTGAAATTCCTTCAACATTATGAAATGCCTGTTCCAGACGAACTTCTTCTGGAAGAACCTAAAACTAAAGTACTGCTGGTTAATGAATCCTCTGAAGCTGTTTCATTTATAACTCAGAGTCTGAAAAAACTGGTTGAAGATTTAGAGCTGGAAGTAGTTTCCAATGGAATTGAAGCATGTATAAAAGTCGGAATATTTCTTCCGGAATTAATAATAATTGATTCAAAGCTTCCCAGAATGGACGGTGTGGAAGTATGTAAAGAGATAAAGAAAAACCCTGTAACAGCAGATAGCAGAATAGTTGTTCTTGCTGAAGCCGACAAAGTTAATGTTCTTAAAGAAATAGGTGTGGATTGTATTTTATCCAAACCACTGGAAATAAAAGCTCTGGAAAAAGAAATCAAGAAAATGCTCTAAGATATGTAATTTCAGGTTTGACTGCATAAAAGTCAAACCTGAAATTTTTCAACCTCTCTCTTAGCTTCTTCCCAGAATGGTTTATATTTAAGTGTTTGTTTGTAATATTTTAAAGCCTGTGAAAGCTTCCCTTTCTTTTCGGCTATTTTTCCTGACAGATATTGAATAATATAGTATTTTGTTTCCTGTTTTCTTGCTTTATTTAGTTTTTCTTCTGCCTGTTTTATATCATTTTCTGCCAGATTTACAGTTGCACCGGCACACAGTGTCAGAGGTGATGAAGGTGCTTCTTCCTCCAGTGTGGCAAGTAAATGTTTTGCTTCTACAATATTATTCGTTTCAGTCAAGAAATTAATTAATATATAGACATATTCCGGATTTTTTTGTTCTATATTCAGTATAGTTCTTAAATCCCAGAGAGCAAATTCTTTTTTCCCATGTAAAATATAGGCTTTTGCTCTGTAATAGTATATAACGGGATTATCTATGGAATATTTCAGCGCTTCTGTAAACATATTTATAGCTTCTTCACTTTTTCCTATAAGGAAATATATGAGACCGAGGCCGAAATAGGGATAATCTTCATCAGGTTTTTCTTTTATTATTCCTTTATATTTTTCTATTACTCTGGGGAGAAAGCCGAATTTATGGTGAATATTGATATAAAATATATGGGATTCCATATTTGAAGGATCTTCTTCTATGGCATGTTCAAGTTCCTCTATTGCATGCAACAGTTTACCTTCCGATATTAAACACATGGCAAGACCAAGATGGGTTTCACAGAAATGCTCTTCATTTTGCATGGCTTTTTTATAAACTTCTGTTGCTTTTTCCCTTTCTCCACGGAGGAGATAAACGGCTCCAAGATGATTATAAGTCCATACGTTATCAGGTACAAGTTCTATTATTTTTTCATAATCTTTTATTGCCTTTTTATATTTACCCTGTGATTGATATATAAAGGCTGATTTTGCATAAATCCAGGGATTATCAGGATTTAATTCCTGGCTTTTTTTATACTCTTTCAGAGCATTTTTTAAATTTCCTTTAATTTCATATAAAGATGCCAGATTTAAATGGAACTGTCCTTCATGCGGATTATGTCTGATTGCTTCTGTTAAATGTTGAACAGATTTATCTATATCTCCTATATGTTCATATGCCAGTGCAAGATCAAAGTGTATCCATGAATTGAAAGGATCTGACTCTATGGCCTTTCCAAAATGTTCAAATGATTTATCTATTAAATTTTGCTGTAAATACAGGTTTCCCAGATTATGATGTGCTACGGCAAAAGCCGGATCCAGTTCCAGTGCTTTTAATAAATAAGTTTCTCCCTCTTTAAGATTTCCTATGACCATAAAGGCATAACCTATATTATTATGGGATTTTGGCGCATCAGGTTCCAGTTCCAGAGCTTTTTTATATTGAGCTATGGCATTATCAATATCATCGATTTTTTGATATACATATCCGAGACCGTGAAAAAGCTGTGCTTTTTTTGGCCCCAGTTCTGTTGCTTTTTTAAGATTTTTTATTGCTCTTTCAATGCTTCCTTCATTGAAGAATATGAGGCCAATATTGTAATATGGCCAGGGATAAAGAGGTTCAATCTCTATGGCTTTCTGGAATTCTTCTTTTGCTTTTTCTTTATCTCCCAGTTCATCCATTATTATTCCGAGACCATTATGGGCTTTACCGTATTTACTGTCGATTTCTATGGATTTTTTAAATACTTCTGCTGCTTTGTTGAGTTTTCCGAGTCTGTAGTATGTATAACCAAGGCTGCAATAGGCATCAGGCAGGATAGGATCTATTTTTATAGCCTTTTGAAAATTTTTTACTGCTTTTTCGAAATTTTCCAGTCGTCTGTAGGTTTTACCTATATTATAATATACAGGAGCGAGAGCGCTGTTTAATCTGGCTGCCCTCTGATATTCACTCAGTGCCAGTTCCAGTTTACCCTGTTCATAATATAAATTGCCGAGATTATTATGTGCTGCAGGGGATTTCATATTTAAAAGCAGTGCTTTTTCAAGATTTTCCCGGGATTTTTCAAAATCACCGAGTCTCCTGTAGACTACTCCTAAACCTGTATAGGCATTTGCATAGTCGGATTTCATATTTATAGCTTTTGAAAAATGTTCAAAAGCTTTCTCCATATCATCTTTTCTGAAATAGGACTGTCCTTTTTGATAGTGTTCTTCATATTGTTTATTTATATCTGCCAGTTGTAGATTATCTGTTTTTATTGTGCTCATAATAGTAATAAATTCTTATTTACACCTTCCTTTCTTTTATTAATCGGTCGGTCGATCTTTTTGCATCAAATTCCATAGGATTGAGTTTGTAAGCTTCTCTGTAATAATTTAATGCCTCTTCAGTTTCTCCTGATATTTCATGGATTAAACCAAGAATAAAACAGGGTTCACTTGCTTTTTTATTTAATTTAATAGCTTCCAGAAGTATATTTTTTGCCCTGTCTGTTTCTCCTCTGTCTATTAATATAAAAGACATGGCACACTTTCCTGTTAAGGTTCCGGGCGACATTGTACAGATTCTTTCAAAATAAGGAGAAGAATCTTCCTTCTTTATCCTTTTAATATATCCTATTGTATAATCATAATCCGGTTCATAAGGATCAAGACTTTTTGCTTTTTCATAAAAGGAAATAGCTTCATCTAATTTTTTTAACTCATAACTTATATCCCCTCTTAATGCAAAAGCTTCCGGAATACAGGGATTTAATCTTATGGCATTATCCAGTTCTCTGGACGCTTTATCCAGCTGGTAACGATAAAAAGAACATAGTCCTGCTCCGTAGTGAAGTATGGATTGATCGGGAAAATCTTTCAGTTCTTTTTCATATCTTTCTATTGCTATTTTAAGATTCTTTTGTTGCATTACCGTTTCTACCCAGCAGCCATGTGCTTTTACATTGAGAGGGTCCAACATAGTGGCATGGTAGAAATTACTTTCTGCTTTTTCCATATTATCAAGATAATAATATGCAACTCCCATACTTATAGCTGCTTCAGCCAGGGTGGGATTTAATTCTAAAGCTTTTTCGAAATATTCAATAGCTTTTTTATATTCTCCTGTGAGTTGATATATGTGTCCTGTTTTACCATAGATCCATGGATCATTGGGAGCAAGTTCCGAAGCTTTCTGAAATTCCCTCAATGCATCGTCATATTTTTCCTGATCTGCATATACATTTCCAAGACTCTGTCTTATTTCACTCCAGGCAGGATTTATTTCTATTCCTTTTTTATATATTTCCGCTGCTTCATCCAGTTTTCCCTGTTTTCTCAGACTTATTCCCAGGCTGTTATAAAATTCTTTTCTCTGAGGTTCATGTTCTACAAGCTTTGTATAAACCTGCTCTGAAATATCTGGTTTATTTATATCTTCTTTAAGGCATGAATAACCGAGAATTTCGAAATTCGATATTGCTGAACCATCAAGAGAGAATGCTTCTTCAAGTGTATAGTAGGAAGCTTCAAAGTTTTTCATCTCTTTTAGAATAGAACCTTTTTCCTGAAGAAGCCATGATGTTCTATTCAGTGAAAGGCTTTTCTCTAATAAATCCAGTGCCTTTTCATAATTTTTATCTTTTTTATAAAGGTTAAGTAGTCTCTCCTGTGATTTTTTATTTCCCGGTTCCCGGTATAATATTTCTTCATAAACTTTGACAGCTTCATTGAATTGACTGTCTTTTTCAAGACAGAGGGCAAGGTTAAATTGATAGTTTATACAGGAATTGTTAAGTTCTACAGCTTTTTTTATAGAGACTATTGCTTCTTTAAAATTTCCTGACTGAGCCCATGCATTACCTGCATTATTCCAGAATTTATCTTCTTTCGGACAGAGTTCTATAGCTGTTTTAAATTCTCTTATGGCTTTTTCCGGCTCTCCTGTTTTTGCAAAGATGAGGCCAAGATTATTACGGGTAAAAGGAAGATTTTCTTCTATGGAAAGTGCTTTTTCGTAGTTTATCCGCCCTTTTTCCATATTTCCGGTATCAACATGTAAATTACCGATACATTGATATATGAGGGGATTATCGGGAAATTCTTCAATTGCTTTTTCATATTCTTCAAAAGCTCCCGTAATATTTCCTTTTTGAATATATTCGGCAGCTTTTTTGATATAATTAATTGAAAAATCTTCTCCAAGTATTTCCCTGAGTTTTATATCAAGTTCTTCTCCCGCCATTTCCTGAAAGTCATGGAATAGAGGAGATTTTTTATTATTCTGACTTTCATCTGAAAATGCCATAGAAAAAATCCTTTCTTAGAAAAGTTTATAGTTGAGAGTTTATAGTTGAGAGTTTAACTAAAAACCCTCAACCCTCAACCTTCAACCTTCAACTATTTATTATCCTTTTACTGCACCTTTGGTCAGTCCTTCTACAAGAAAACGCTGTAATGAAAGGAACATAACCATAATAGGTATGGCTCCCAGTGTGGCAGCTGCTGTAAACATGGTCCAGTTCTTGGTAAACTGTCCGCTTACCAGTGAACGAAGGCCTACTGCAAGAGTATATTTTTGCGGATCCTGAAGTATGATGACAGGAAGAAGAAAATCTGTATAGGGCTGTATAAAACTGAAAATTGCCACAACTACGAGCATCGGGCCAAGCAAAGGTAATACAATCTTAGTGAATGTCTGCCATTTACTTGCTCCGTCTATATAGGCAGATTCTTCTATTGATTTAGGAATACTATCTATATAACCTTTCAGCATCCATGTATTGAAGGGAATGCTTCCTCCTGCATATATGAGTATAAGTCCTGTAAGGGTGTTCAGGCCTATGGCACCTGATGTGAGAAATCCAAGCCAGTTAAGCAGTTTAAACAGTGCTACCATAGCCATCATACCGGGAAACATCTGGGCTATTATCATTGACATAAGACCGAAACGTCTTCCTGCAAATTTAAATCTTGAAAAAGCATAACCTGCGGTAGTAGTAAGGAATAATGCTATTAATGTACTTGACACACAGATTATAAGACTGTTTTTCATCCATGTAAGAAAAGGAGTTTCTTTTATTAATTTAACATAATTATCAATAGTAAAGGCTGTCGGAAAAATTGAAGAAGTCTGCAGGGTATTTACTGCACTGAAAGATGTTGACAGCACCCATGCCGCCGGAAAGAGTATTGCAATTAACATGATTATAAGGACTATATGAGATATTATCATAGTTGGAGTAATATTATTTTTTTCTTCCATTTTATTTTTCTCCTATTCTTTAAAGTTCTTCAAAGGCTCCGGACATTTTGAAATTAATTGCACTGAGAGTTCCTATCATAAGGAAAATAACCACTGCATAGGCACATGCAAGTCCGTAAAATGCTGTGTTTGCCTGACCGAAGGCAAGTTTATATGTATAGGATATCAGTATATCAGTGGCTCCTGCTGCTGTGGCACCATCGGAACCTCCCGGAACAGGAGGGCCTCCCTGGGTCAGCAGATATATTCCGGTAAAATTGTTAAAACTGAAGGCAAAACTTGTAAGAAGTACCGGAATCATGGCAGTTTTCAGAAGGGGAAGCGTGATTTTATAAAATTGCTGTACTTTATTGGCACCGTCAACAGAGGCAGCTTCATAAACATCTGCAGGTATACTCTGAAGAGCACCCAGACTTACTGACATCATAAATGGAAAGCCGAGCCACAGGTTTACAAGGAGAACTGAACATTTTGCCCAGAAAGGATCTATAAGCCATTTTACTTTACCTATGCCAAGAGCTACAAGCATTGTATTTATAGAGCCTTCCGAATTTAATATACCTCCCCACATAAGAACACTTATAAAGGCCGGTATAGCCCACGGAATAATAAACAGTGTTCTGTATATATTTACCCCTCCGAGTTTTTTCTGGTTAAGAATGAGAGCAAGTATAAGACCCAGTATAGCCTGACTCACGACACTTACTATTGACCATATAAGTGTCCATACAAATATACCCAGGAAAACCTTTATTTCGCTTCCTGTAAGGATATCGTAATAATTTGCAAGGCCTACAAATTTATAATGTTCATAATGATAGGGAAAACTGTAATTTGTAAAGGATATATAGAAGGAATATAAATTTGGAAATATGGTAAGGGCTAACATAAATATCAGAGCAGGTAAAATATAAAGATAGGGGTCTATTTTTTCCCGGAAACTTTTAGCTTTGTCCATTTTTTTAATCTCCTTTATTAAATTGGTGAAGGGTGAAATTTTCACTTTTCACTCTTCACTACCTTAACAATCTCTTAATATTATTCTGAATCCTCTTGACAGCTGTATTAAGCTGGTCTTCTATAAATTTATCGGGATTATCCCTTTTTTCTGTCGTTATGAGAGTTAGTGACTGTACCATAGGATCCCACACGCTGGACATAACAGGCAGACTTGGTAAAGGAATGCCGTTTTTTGCTGAAAGATAGAAACCCATTATTTTCTTATCACTCTGAACTTCAGGTGATTCCAGAGCATCAATACGGGCAGGAATTCTATTTAAAGCCTTATAGATTTTTACCTGGTTTTCTTTATTATTCATAAAAAGCATAAATTTCGTCGCAGGTTCAGGATTTTTTGCAAATCTATTAAGCATTATACCCAGTATACCTACAAAAGGCTTTGGTATCTGTCCGTCTTCAAAGGGAGGAAGAGGGCATATTTCGTATTTTCTTCCCACTTTATCAAGTTCATTTATTGCCCATGGGCCGTTTATAATCATTGCAGTTTTACCTTCCATAAATGATCCCAGAACTCTATCTCCTGTGACACCTTCAGGTATAAATCCTTCTTCTGTATAGTCTCTCATATTATAGATTATTCTTGCAGCTTTTCTTGCTCCTTCGTTGTTCAGTCCGAGATGTGTCGGATCCGATATGTTTTCAAATACATAGGCACCGCATCCGG
>JBEHWP010000280.1:0-7781 GCA_040217665.1 Vulcanimicrobiota bacterium | reverse complement strand
TAATATTAGAAAGAAAATAATAAAATGTCAATATAATTAAACCAAAAAGAAAATTTTTCAGAGTAATTCTAAAAAGTTTTGTACTGAAGTTTCTCTACATACTCGCAACAGGTAAATAGCTGCTTAATCTTTTTCGGACATTACTTTTTGCACTTACTCTAACAGGCATGACCGTATCGGTCACAACCAAATATGAAAATGAATAGACAGTGGAGCATAAAACTTCATCATTTTCATATAAAATTACAAAAAGTTAACAAAATTTTAACTTTCTTCTATTTACTTGGCCTCTGTAAAATGTTATTGTAATGTTGATGAACATTCATAAATGTAACTATAAACCAGTTGAATATACCGGTCATAAAAAACCTCACGAAACCGGGGAAAAAGATTGCGGTGATTCCTTTTCTCCTTCTTCTCCTGATAAGGAATGGACTTTTCTTGTATTTCTGGATGCCACAAAAAATCACGATAAAATAGCCCTGTATAAATTAAAAGATCTGGAAAAGACCGGTTCTGACGAAAATATAAATATAGTGGCAGAAGTAACCAGAAGTAAGCATTTATTGGACAGAATAACAAAAGACTGGCAGGGTACAAAGAGATTTTATGTTACAAAGGGAGAAAAAGATAAAAATATAAGGCAGCTGGCCCATCTATATTTACCGGGCCATACACATGGCGTAACTTCTCCGGAAGTAGAAAAAATGGATTTTCAGGAACCCGGTGACAGCCAGACTCTCGAACAATTTCTGAAATGGGGTATTGAAAAATATCCTGCAAAACACTACGGTGTTATTATTTCTTCTAACGGTTCAGGTATTGAGGGAATAATGGGTGATGAGAAAAACAGGTTAACACTCCCGGAACTGGGTGAAATAGCCAGAAACATAGAAGGTTCTACAGGAAAAAAGATTGATCTTATGTTACTAGATGAAAGTAATTCTGCCAGCATGGAAGTGGCGACAGAACTTTCCGGCCATGTAGATTATATGATTGGTTCCGAAGGAGAGCTGAAATGCGCAAAAATACCTTTCGGGAAAGCTATTAAAACAATAAAAGAAGGAATAAAAGAAGAAGGCACAATAACTCCGAAGGAAGCTGCACTGTCATTTATTTATGAAAGCGGAAGACGAAAGTATGCTTCTGTGGATACTCCTTCAGTTTCTGCCATAGATCTGAACAAAACAGATAATGTCAATAAAATACTTGCTCCTCTCACAGAAGCCCTGAAAAATCATCCCGATAAAAAATTACTCAAAAATCTGGTAAAAAAAAGCCAGCAATTCTATAACAGTAAAGGTAAAAAAGAATTTCTGGATCTCAGGGATTTTGCAAAGGTAATTTCAAATGAGATGAAAGTATCAGAACCTCATCTTGCAGAACTGGCGAAAGAACTGGATAAAGAACTGGGTGAAATGGTTATTGGAAATTTTTATGAAGGTGAAACTTTTCAGAACTCACGCGGTATTGCCATATTCGCTCCTTCAACCAGAGATGAAAGAACGGAGAAAATTTCCAGAAAAATCTATCCTGAACTGGAATTGAACAAAGAAACAGGATGGAATGATTTTATAAACAAAATAGCAACAGATAATCATTTTAAAAAATTTCTTTCTTCTGTAGGAGTCGGAGAAAAAGAGCTGAAGGTTCTGGACAAATTTTTCACCCTTACAAGACAGATCTTTAATGTAGGAGTAAGTATCGGCAGCATAGGACTTGCTCTGACATGTCTTGATAATGTGGTAAACGGGCAGTTAGCAGGCCCTGTAGGGACAGCAGTGGCTCTCGGTCTTGGCGGCACCGAAATTTCTTACGGCATAAAAAATACCTATCTATACGCTACAAATGAAGAAATAAAAGACAGAACACAGGTTTTAGATCCACTGTTCTACACAATGGAAGGTATTGCAATTACATCCACCATGTCTTTACCTGCAAAGGTTCTCGGTGCCATGGGCAAGCAAATTGTGCAGGGTATAGGAGCAATGGGAGGAGCATATCATGCCGCTACAGGAGCATATAAAGTCTTTTCGGCTTTAAATGATGATAAATTAATTAATAAAAAAGAAAAAGTAATAGACAATACTCTTGACAGTATGAGAGGACTTGCCGTAGTTGCAGTAACCATGGGTATAATACTTGGAGCAGGAGCAGCTTTTACCACACCGGCAGGTATTGTTGCCGGTGCCATACCTGTAGCAAGGGCAATATATAACATACTCAGTAATATAAAAGATCTTAAAGCTGAAGACATAGATCTGAAAAGCTTCAGAGAAAAACTGGCCGGAATACAGGACCTGTCAGGTGCCAGACCGAAACATTACGTATCTCCTACAATAAAAGGTATTATTGAAGGTGCAGGAGCGATATAGGCGTGACTCGTGACGCAAGGATAATTACCGTTTTGATAATTTGACAGGTTATTTTTGAACAGTCCTATAGTCGTGAAAAGTGAAATAATGGAAATAAAAAACACACCTTATATATATACAAAATCTTCCGAATACAAAAAACCTCCTGAAACAGAGGGAGAGAAAGATAGTTTTTCTTCGTCTGTCCCGGAGGAAAAAGAATGGACTTTTCTTGTATATCTGAACGGAAGAGGAAAGAACGATAAACTTGCCTTTTACAAATTAAAAGATCTGGAAAGAACCGGCTCCGATGAAAATATAAATATAGTTGCAGAGGTAACGAGAAACAGACATTTTATCGACAGACTGACAGGAGACTGGGAAGGAACGAAAAGATATTATGTCACAGAGAATAAACACCCGAAAACAGGTCAGATAGCTCACTTATTTGTACCGTTTCATACAAGAACAGTTAAATCACCTGTAATAGAAGAAATGTCTGCCAGAGATGAAACAGTTCCTGAAAGCCTCAAAGATTTCCTCTCATGGGGCATGAAAAACTATCCTGCGAAACATTATGGTGTAATAGTATCTTCTTCAGGTGAAAATGTAGACGGCATAATGAAATACAAAGAGGAAAAACTTACCATACCGGAATTCGGCGAAGCCCTGAGAAAAGTGGAAAAAGAAACGGGCAAACATATAGATCTTATGGTTCTGGAAGGCGGCAATTCCGCATCTATAGAGGTTGCATCGGAAATAGCAGATTCCGTGGATTATCTGGTCGCTTCGGAAGGAAGACTTAAAGGTACAAAAATACCATTCAAGAAAAGTATTGATACGGTAAAACAGGGGATTAAGGAGAAAGGAACCATTACGGCAGAACAGGCAGGTAAAGCTTTTGTCTACGAAAGCGGCAATCAGAAAATAGCCTCTCTTGCCTCCCCTACTATGTCTCTTCTGGATCTTCATAAAACAGAAGAAGTAAATAAAATACTCGGGGAATTCTCGGCAGAACTCGGCAAATACCCTGATAAAGAAATGATGAGAAGGCTTGTGAAATTAAGCCAGCAATTTCATGGTAAAGGGAAAAAAGATTTTGTAGATCTCAGGGATTTCACACAATATGTATTAAAAGCTACAGAAAAAACAAATCCTTCACTGGCAGAAAAAGCCAGAAATCTGGATAAATCCCTGGAGGAAATGGTAAAAGCCAATTTCTATGTAGGTCAGGACGTAGATAAAGCAAAAGGGGTTGCCATTTATGCGCCGGTAAAGAAACTTTCCCTATCAAGACATATCCTTGATGATGTATATCCCGAATTGAAACTGGCGAAAGAGACGGAATGGCTTACCTTTATACAGGAGCTTGCAAAAGACAAAAAACTTTATGCTTTTCTCAAATCCCGTGGTGCAAGTCATGAAGACATAGATTTCCTTGATAAATGCTGGTATAACATCTGTGAAATCACAAAAAAAAGTGTGGAAATAGGAAGTATAGGTGCTGCAATTACGGTCTTTAAATCTCTTATGAACGGAACCCTTGCAGGGGCTCCCGGTCTGGCTATAGGTGTGGGACTCGGCCTTGTCCAGACGGCCTACGGGGTAAAAGAAGCCTACAATAAAATCTCCGATGAGGAACTTGAAAAAAAGCTTCCTGCAGCAGAACCTATTTATAAAGCAACACAGGGTGCTGTCATTACATCTGTTCTTGCCCTTCCCGGAAATGTTATAGACAAAGCAGGAGAAGGTATTGTAACAGGTATTGCAGCTCTTGGAGGAATATTTCAGGCTTTTAAAAACGGCTATGAAATCTATGACGCGGTAAGAGATAAAAACCTTATTAATAAAGGAGAAAAGATTACAGAGGAAGTACTCGATGCGGTAAAGGGGCTTGCAGTAATTGCTGTGACCATGGGAATAGTCTTCGGAGCGGGAGCGGGAATTACGACAGTGGCCGGTCTTGTGGCAGCAGGCATACCTGTGGCGAAGAAAATATTCAGTGCTCTTGTTACCTTAAAATATATGAGAGATGATGAGAAAGCAGACAGTCGCTCCTTTGATGAAAAAATGGAAAAAATCCTCACTCTTTCTACAGAAAGTCCCAGATATTATATCCCTCCAATTGTGAAAAATATTGAAAATAAAACTGGGATTATTTAAAGTTTATCATTTTATAGTTTTTTGGGATACTCTTTTACCTGGAGCGATAATTGGTGTCCTGCTCATTCTTAATCAAACCTTCGTAATGCCTGGCAAGAGCAATGGCAGGTATAAATCTGATGAGACTTATGGCAAGATTGAGAAAAGCCATGTAATGAAGAGGTAAAGCCGTTACAATGAGGAGTAAACTTGCAAGACCGTCACCGAGTCGGCAGACAAAGGTTTCTACTATAGCCTTTCCCTGATATTTAAAATCCCTGTCAGTAGGCATGTAAAGTATTTCTCTCGAAGCCCTGTTGAAGGAATATTCTGTGCTGTAATTACCGATATGATAAATACTTCCGAAGGTAAGGCTCCCGGAACAGATAAGGGAAAAAGAACCTGCCAGATTGACAAGGGGTGCTATTAAAATAGCCGGCATCATACCTGCATATTTCACGATACGATGAACGCAGAATATCTGAAAAAACAATCCCAGTCCGTTAATCCATAGATTCATTTCTGCCCAGAATTCTGTCCTCAAGGCCTTATCGGTAATACTGTATTTCACTATGGCATTCATCTGATTGTAAAGAACTGTTGCTCCTGAAGACATGAGAAAAGCGGCAAGCACCATCCACTGAAGATATCTGGACTGAACAATCAGGGAAAAACCGCTTTCACCTGTTTCATGTTCCGATATTTTTTCCTGTTTATCCAGATCTTTGTCCCTGAGAGGAAGGAGCAAATACATAAAAGCAATTGTTATCATAAGAAGAAAGGAAGATAAAAAAAGAAGATTTTCCACTTCTATCCTGGTAGAAAGACTTGCCGTGAGGTAACTTCCCGCAAGTCCTCCTATAGTCCCCCCTGCAGTTATTTTGCCGAAATAAGTCTTTGCATCATTGCTGTTACATATATCATTTACAAAAGACCAGAACATGGTTACAGTGAAAACATTATAAATGCCTACAAAGAAATAATATATTATTATCCATACATACCGTCCCGGCTGTATACCCAGAAAAGGTATATTTATTTGAGGCCATGACATTCTTAATATAAAGGCAAACAATAAAAGACATAAAGAAAAAAATACTGTTACAATCTTGATTAATCTTTTTGGATTTTGAATACATGCCAGTCTGTCGTAAATAAAATTAAAAAATAGAATGAATACCATAACTCCTATACCGAGATAGGGCACCCATTCATGAGGCAGTTCATTTGTAAGAGCTTCTCTCAGAGGTTTCACGATATAATAACCTGTCATTAATGTGAAGAGCCACAGGAAAGATAACAGAGCAAGTTTATGTTCTCTTTTCATAATTACGATAGAATAACACTACTTACATATTTTTGCAACTATAAAAACAGTATTTATTATTCAGAGTATTTGTGATAATATATTCGTAACGCGTAACGCGTGACGCGTAACGCGAGATGATAAACCTGACTGAAGAGAGGAAATGTTTTAAATGAAATCTGTCGGTTTGTTTCTCGACGATCAAAAAAAAGAAGCTATTGACACAGGGAAAAATTTAATAAAATGGTTTAAAGAAAAAAATCTTTCTGTCCTTACGACAAAAAATCTGGCCCAAAAACTCTCCATAGAAGAAATAGGATTGGAAAAAGAAGAACTTCTGAACAAGATCGACTGGGCGGTAACACTCGGAGGTGACGGAACTTTTCTTAAATGGGCTCACTGGGTTTCTACAAAATCCATCCCTCTTCTGGGGGTAAATCTCGGTACACTGGGATTTCTCACAGAAGTAAGGTTATCCCGTATGTATGAAGACATAAATAAAGTAATTGAAGGAAATTTTCAAATAGAAAAACGAATGATGCTTGAACTTACTGTTACTGTTGACGGAGAAAAGGTTTTTCGTGATATAATACTGAATGATGCAGTAATGTACAGAGCCCATCATTCCCGCTCGGTAAAAATCTGTGTAAAGGTAAGTGAAAAATTTAAGCTCACCTATTTCGGCGACGGGGTAATTATAGCAACTCCTACAGGTTCTACGGCATATTCTCTCTCTGCAGGAGGACCTATCGTAAACCCCACTGTTGAAACAATCCTTGTAACACCGATATGTTCTCACTCTCTTTATCATAAACCCCTTCTGGTTCCTCCCAATGACAGTATATGGCTGAGTAATGCAGAACCGACAAGAGATATAAGAATATCCCTTGACGGCCAGAAGGTATGGGAAATGAGTGATAATGATGTTGTACAGATAAGAAGGGCGGAAGAAACAACAAATTTTATAAAGATAGGAACGGATTATTACCAGCTGCTCAATGAAAAACTTCAATGGGGCGGCGTTTTATGTAAGTGAGTAGTGAATAGTGAGTCGTGAAAAGTGAACGGTGAAGAGAGTTTATAGTTTAAGGTTTATAGTTGAGAGTTTGATTTTAAACCATCAACCCTCAACTTTCAACTCTCAACTTTATGTAACGTATCACGCATCACGCGTTACGCGCCACGATTTTAAAGAGGTGTAAACAATGAAATTCAATTCTGAACATGCTTATAAATATACGGAAGATTTATCTTTTCCCCGCTCTCCCGGAAGCGAAGGGGAGAAACAGGCAAGGGATTATATTATCGATAGTTTTAAACATAAAGAACTGGACGTGGAAATTCAGGAATTTAAATTTTCCACATTTCCCCTTGCCGTGATGGCAAGATGCTTTCTGTTACTGCTTATAGCAATGCAGATTCTTATGTATATCTGCTATGACAGAAACCCTTTATATTCCGTTTTGATTTCCTTTGTAGTTGTAAGCCTTATAATCATATCCACAAAATGGAAAAAAAATTACCATAAACTCTATGATATTCCCTGGAAAGAAAAGACTTCATGGAATATTATAGCCAGAAAAACAAAGGAAAATGCCACGAAAAACCTGATATTTCTTGCCCATTATGATTCGAAATCTCAGACTCTTCCCGCTTTCTGGAGGGCAACTCTCTTCGGCACATCTCTCGTCGGAAGTGTATCCCTCATAGGATTAACCACTCTGCTCGCAATATATAAATTCATTGACTGGCCTGTTCCTGTATGGGATAAAAGCCTTCTCTTTTATCTCTGTATCATTACCAATATAGCTCTTTTTTTACTTCAGCTTAACAAATCAGGAAACAAATCTCCCGGTTCACTGGACAATGCATCAGGTATAGGAGTTCTTCTGGAACTCGCGAAAATACTTCCTGAAGAGATGAACAACACAAACCTTACTTTTATTGCAACAGGAGCAGAAGAAGACGGCCTGTGCGGT
>JBEHWP010000279.1:0-7785 GCA_040217665.1 Vulcanimicrobiota bacterium | reverse complement strand
TTTTGGTAGCGATGAAGAATAATTTAAATTACTGCCAATTTTATTATCTTTTAATATCAGGTGGAAAGTAGGTTTATCAAACACCTGAATAGTTACAAATTATAAATTATCAGGAGGACAATAATGAAGATATCCACATTTATATGTTTGATAATTATTTTTTTCTCCGCTGTCTGTTTCTGTCAGGATATTAATAATATTGGTCATCCGAATTCACAGAAACAGTCCGACAGTGACGATTTGCAGGTGAAAAGAAGGGATGATTATGTGAAAATGTCCCTCTTACTTGAAGTTACTGAACAGCCCTGGAGACATCCTGAAAGGGTAAAGTATTTATGGATGAGAAATATATATATAGGTATGATTGGTCTTTTTTTGATAGCTCTTCGTCCAAGGATTAATAAATATATTCACTGTGGAGGTAAGGTGAAAATTATTGAATTGTGACTTTTTCTGACGCGTAACATTACAGCTACGCGTCAGATGGCATAACTTAAAGTGCCTTCATAAAGGCTGCCAGGTCGGTTTTTTCCTCTTCAGTCAATTTTGTTTCAAGAATCAGGTTGAAGAATTCCACTGTATCTTCAATGGTAAGGAGTCTGCCGTCATGAAGATAGGGCGGGGAATCTTTAATACCTCTGAGAGGAAAGGTTTTTATAGGGCCGTCCGATGAAGCATATCTGCCGTTAATCATAACGGGTTTATAGAAACGTTCTGCTTTCAGATTATGCATCAGATTATCCGTATAATACGGGCCGGGATGACATATTGAACACTGGCCTTTTCCGTAAAAGATTTCCTGACCTTTTAATTCCGATTCTGTAGCTTTTTTAGGGTCAAGTTTACCTAAAATATTAAGTTTCGGTGCAGGCGGAAAATCCATGAGTTCTATAAATTCTGCCATATTATGAACCTGATGGCCCCTGTCCAGTATATTAAGTCCTTTTTTTGTTGCTATTACCGGATCTCCGTCAAAGTAGGCTGCTCTCTGTTCAAATTCCACGAAATCTTCCACAGTTTTCAGGCCTCTCTGGGAACCTAAAAGCTGCTGAATATTGAGGCCTCTCAATGTGGGAGTGTCCAGTCTGTGGCGGAATTCCTGGGGACGAATGTCTCCGACCAGATGGGTTGTGCCGTTTGTATGGCCGTTTACATGACAGTCAAAACATGTTACTCCGAAACTGGGTTTTTCCGATCTTCTGTCTTCCGTTGCATTGAACTGCTGCTGGGGGAATGGACTTACAAGCAGTCTGAGACCTTCAAGCTGTTTAGGGTTGAGAGTTCCGTTGAATAATTTGTAGTAATTATCCAGTGTTATAACCTGTCCCTGTGATACATCGCCTAAATCAGGTCTTGTGGTAAGATATATAGCAGGAGGAAATTCAGGCATAAACTGATCGGGAATGTCAAAATCCAGGTCGAATCTTGTAAGATCACGGCCATCCTGTTTTTTCATTTCATTAATATGATATTGAGGGAATAACATGCCACCCTCTTTATGGTTCGGATGGGGCAGGGGATAGAAACCTGCGGGAAATATTCCTTTTTCCTTTATTTCTTCAGGAGTCATTTTAGCAAGCATATCCCAGGTAATTCCTTCAGGAAGTTTGACCCTTACACCTTTTTGAAGGGCTTTACCTCTTGACATTGTAACAGTTTTATCTGGAATGTCACTTAAATCATAACGTTGATTGAGTAATTCCATGTGTTTTTTCATTACTTCAGGCTTTTCTGCTTTCATTCTCTCCATAGTGGTAGTGAAATCTTCTTTTATTACTACCGGAGAGTAACTTGAATTTACTTCCTCTGCATAACTTACAGCAAGGAAAACAAATACCAGAATAATAGAAAACAGCAAAACACCTTTTACATTTGTTTTCTTCATTTTCAATCTCCTCTCTTTCTTTATTTTTTGATTTGATTTTTTATTAACTTCCTCCTTTCTATCTTTCTATCATGCTAGAACCTGAAGAAGTCTTTCCATCTTTTGAAAGACAGTCATTGCAGATTCCTCTTATTTCTGTGAATTTTCCGTCAATATTACCCCATTCTTTAACCTCTTTCGGCAGATCTATACTGTAAAATTCAGGCCAGTAAAAATCCCAGAGCTTTTTACATTTGATACAGAGCATATGATGATGAAGATCTGTATTGGGATCGAAACGGGCCTTTTCACTGAGAACATGAACTCTGGATATAAGACGCCAGGCATAAAAAGTATTAAGGGTTCTGTAGACTGTATCTATTGAAATAGTTGGTATATTCTCTTTGACTCTGTTATATATATCTTCTACAGAAGGATGATCCGTTGATTTAAGAATCTCACGAAAAATTTCCACTTTTTGATAGGTAAGTTTTACACCATAATCGTTACAACTTTTTTTGAGCAGTTCCAGTTTATCCATTGATTACTCTTTTCATCATTAAAAAATATGATACATAAAAAGTGAAAAGTGAATGTTAAGGTATGTCTTATTCTATTCACCTCTCACTATTCACGTTCTTACAAATAAAAAATTAATATGTGCCTTCTGCCGTAGCTTTCGCCCTTTCTTCATTACTCATAGAAGCAAGCTTTTCTACTTCTCTTATATCCAGATTAAGCACATCTGCCACCTTTTTCCCGTAATCTCTGTGTGCTCTGTAGAAGATGGATGCCTGACGCATCTGAAGTCGTTTCTGAGCTTTACAGAGATGAGACGTTATATTATAGATCAGATGTTCTCTGTCTGTGTCTGTCATCACCCTGCTGTAAAGCTCCCCTGCCTGGATAAAATCATCATTTCTGTGTTTAAAATCGTGTCGTCCTGCCCAGCCGGTTATATCAAACATGGGTTCCCCTTTATCAGGGTCAGGAGACTGTCCTCCGAAACTATTTGGCCAGTAGTTCGGCCCTGAACCGCCATTATTATCGGTACGCATGGTTCCGTCTCTCTGATAGCTTTTTTCAGGAGCAAATTTCGGTGCATTGACGGGAATTAAATGGTAATTGGGGCCGAGTCTGTGAACATGGGTATCGTGATAGGAAAAAACTCTTCCCTGAAGCATTCTGTCAGGAGAAAGGGCAATACCGGGCACTACATTGCCGGGGCAGAAAGCCGACTGTTCCACTTCTGCAAAATAATTTACCGGATTACGGTTTAATACAAGTTTCCCGACCTTTACAGGAGGAACATCTTTATGGGGCCAGATTTTTGTTATATCAAAGATATCCCACGGGAAATCTTTTGCCTGTTCCTGTGTCATAATCTGCATTTCGAGAGTCCATGAAGGGTATTCTCCGCGTTTAATGGCTTCATAAAGGTCTCTTGTGGCATGATCGGGATCTGAACCGGAGAGTTTTTCTGATTCCTGAGCAGTCAGATTTTTAATACCCTGATCTGTTTTCAGATGATATTTAACCCAGAAATACTCGCCTTTTTCATTATACCATTTAAATGTGTGGCTGCTGTAACCGTTTGTATGCCGGTATGTAGCAGGAGTACCTCTGTCGGAAAACAGTATTGTAACCTGATGAATTGACTCGGGAGTAAGAGAAAGGAAATCCCAGAACATATCAGGATCGGGAAGATTTGTCACGGGATTTCTTTTCTGTGTATGTATGAAATCGGGAAATTTAATGGGATCGCGAATAAAAAATACAGGAGTATTATTACCTACAAGGTCGTAATTTCCTTCTTCAGTATAGAATTTTACGGCAAATCCCCGGGGATCTCTTGCTGCATCGGCAGAACCTTTCTCGCCTCCTACAGTGGAAAACCTGACAAATACTTCTGTCTTTTTTCCTGTTTCGGAAAGGAAATGAGCTTTAGTATAAGAGGTAACATCTGCTGTAACCTCAAAATACCCATAGGCTCCGGCACCTTTGGCATGAACAACCCTTTCGGGAATACGTTCTCTGTCAAAATGAGAAAGTTTTTCAAGAAGATGTATGTCCTGTAAAAGAATCGGGCCATTTTCTCCTGCAGTCATACTGTTCTGATCACCTGATACCGGTATGCCGAAGGCTGTGGTAAGAGTATTTTTTTTCATTTTTATATTCCTCCTCTTTCTATTAACATTTAACTGACGTAAATCAGTAATAAGATACCGCTTTACCTGCTACGCTTATTGTATGAATTACCAGTTTTCACCGAGAAGTTCAAAATATGACTGAGGGTGTGCACATGCAGGGCATGACTGTGGAGCTTCATCTCCTTCATGGAGATAACCGCAGTTAAGACACCTCCATACAACAGGTTTATCTTTTTTAAATACTTTTTTCTCTTTTACATTTTTAAGTAAATCATTATACCGTTTTTCATGCTGTTTTTCTGCTACTGCTATAAATTCAAATACCTTTGCTATTACGTCAAATCCTTCTTCTTTTGCTACTTTTGCAAAATCAGGATACATACTTGACCATTCATGATGTTCGCCGCCTGCCGCTGCTGCCAGATTTTCTTCTGTTGTTCCTATTACGCCGGCAGGGAATGCTGCTACTATTTCGACATCTCCTCCTTCAAGGAATTTGAAGAATCTCTTTGCATGCTCTTTTTCCTGATTTGCTGTTTCTTCAAATACGGCGGAAATCTGCATGAAACCTTCCTGTTTTGCTTTACCTGCAAAATAGGTGTAGCGGTTTCTTGCCTGAGATTCACCTGCAAAAGCTGTCAGTAGATTTTTCTCTGTTTTTGTACCCTTCAGACTTTTCACTTAATAAATCACTCCTTTAAATAATAATTTTTCTTAGATAAGAATTATTCTTATTAAGATTATAACATAAGTGATTAATAAGTCAAGTTTTGGAAATTTTTTTTAATCTATTTTTTTATCTGGCAATGGTATATAATATATAAATATTTTAATGAATTTGGAGGTAATGGAAATGGATAAAGTGGTTTTAAAAACTCTTATAGTGTTAATTTGTGTATTATTTGTCTCCTTAAACATTTCTGCTGCTGAAGAGTGGAAACCTGTATGGTCAGATGAATTTGATTATGAAGGATTACCTGATGAAAGTAAATGGAATTATGATACAAGAGGTAATTCTTACGGATGGGGAAACAATGAAGCACAGTGGTATACGGAATTCAAAAAAGAAAATGCTTATGTAAGTAATGGTACATTAAAAATTACTGCAGTAAAGGAACCGGTAGAGGGGAAAAATTATTCTTCTGCAAGGCTTACCAGCAAAGGTAACTGGAAATACTGTAAAATAGAAGTTAAGGCAAAAGTTCCCACAGGAAGAGGAACATGGCCTGCCATCTGGATGATGTCTACGGGAAATGAATACGGAACCTGGCCTGACAGCGGAGAAATAGATATTATGGAACAGGTAGGATATAACCCGGAGTTTATTCTATCAAGCACCCATACCAATAAATATAACCATGTAAAAGGAACTCAGAAGTCAGGAGAATATCATTGTCCTGATGCGACTTCGGAATTTCATGTTTACGGTGTTGAATGGGAAGAAAATCAATACAGAGTCTATATAGATGGAATCCATTATTATACCTATGAGAATGACGGCACCGGGTGGCAGTCATGGCCTTTTGATAAACCTTTTTATCTCATATTGAATCTGGCTATAGGAGGAAACTGGGGCGGTAAGGAAGGTATAGACGATTCTCTTTTCCCGCAGGTGTTTGAGATAGATTATGTAAGGGTTTATGAGAAAGAAAAAGATATTACTGACAGTAAATGATTATTTTCAGTCTCCAGTGAGAACAAAGGGTACCCGGAAGAAGGGATGATGATGTTTTTTCATTATGTCAATCCGGGTATTCTTCATTTTACAGCTGATACCCAATAATTTTGAGATTTTTTGTCAAACCCATGCTCAGGTCAGTAATCAGGGAGATACTCTTATTGTTTGTGAATTATCAAGATTAGGAAGAAGTCTTGGACAAATTATTAGAATAGTTTAGGAATAAAACAAACAAACGAAAAGAGTTGGTATTCTTTTTTTCTACAAATAATACCAACTCTTTTTTAATATTTCAGAGCCTGGATGATTTCTATTTTAATTCAATTTTGTCAATCAAAAGTTTGAAATTTTCAGCTTTTTTGTTTGATATCAAAAAGGCGATTTCTTCAATTTTATCACCTGAAAAATTTGACATGGGAAGTTTTTGTCCTCTGAAAGAAGGGTACATATCCTTAAGAGGAATTTCTATTTCTTCCCACTCACCCGTTGTTGAAAATGAGGTTACGTAAGAAAAATAATCATCTGAATTACCCTTTAATCTAAATTGATAATCTTTGCCATCACCTTTAATTTTAAAAACAGCCTTGGTTTTTCCCTTTAATTCTATTGTCTTGAACCCATAGTGAACAGAAGAAAATCCTCCATTGTTTTCCAATGATACAGTGCCATCGAAAACACCAAAACCATCATCATTTAAACTAAAATGGCCTGATGATTTTCCGCCCATTACAATATCATCTATAATTATCCAGTCGGAAATATCTGAGTCTTTGTTAAAATCAAAGACCACATTTATACTCATTGACGCAACTAAAATCAAACTTAATATTAAGTATTTCATATAAAACCTCCTTTCCAAGAGCAAGGTAATACTACCATAAGATAGCTTCAGATTTTATCAGATTAACCGTTTCTTCTGAAACTGATCCTAAAAGTCTACATTTATTCTTTAGAAAATCCTCGAGAGACATGGTTTTATCAGAATTATCCAGGATCACTTTTCCTTCTGAAACAGGCTGAGGGACAAAGATTAAAAATTTTAGAAGATCACATTGCTGCTTTACCCATCTTGTGCCTTGAAATTCAATTACAATTTTGTTATATTTCATATTATCTTCTTCTTCCTGACTTCCTCCCATAATAACTGTCCCTGAAAATTCTCTGCCAGATTTATTGCCAATATTTAATAATGCAATACATTTAACACCAGAAATAAATTCAGCAGATTCAATATCTGAACCATTTTTCAGCGGATTAACCTCCCAGATGTACATATTAAAGTCATCTGCTAAAACTGGAATAGAAGCAAGTAAAACAAATAGGAGACTCAGAACTAGAACTTTCTTTTTCATAATAAATTCCTCCTTAAAATAAATAGCTATTTTTATTATTCTTAGAAAAAAGTATAACACCTTCTTAGAAAAAAAACAGGGCCCCCTGTTTTTTTTCTTGATTTTAAAGGGATATTTCTTTTAAATAGTTTACCTGTATAATCAATAATTATATTGATTTATTAGTATTTGCAGACAAAGTGTTTTTATGTTAGATATATTGATTATTGATTTAATAAATAATTAAAATATATAGGAATTTTCATTTTTAATGGCGTAAAATCTAGTTGTGTAGTTATTAATATTCAATGGTTAAGGGTGTTGGGTGTTGGGTGTTAGGTGTTGGGTAATTAACCCAAAACCCAAAACCCAATAATAATTTAAAACATATTTAGAGGATCTCTTGGAAGGTAAAAGAAAGACTTACACTTTAGTTTCCGGAAGATATTACCTGACTTCCTCTTCCGCTTTTTTAACAATCCTTCTGGCCATATTTGAAAAAAGAAAGAGATGGACAGGAAGAGTTAAATACCAGTAAATATATCCTGCAATTCCATCAGGTATAAAAGTGAAGATTTCTCTGAATAAAGTTTTCTCAGAACTATGAGAAGAAGCAATAAATTCAAGCCATAATATGCCTGGCATTCTTAATTCTGATACCAGTTTTAACTTAACGACCCCAGAATTCTCCACCTATAGCGTCCACAGCTTAGGTGGAGATGAATGGGGAGTCCTTTCTATGATTGGATTTATTCTCTATAT
>JBEHWP010000278.1:0-7811 GCA_040217665.1 Vulcanimicrobiota bacterium | reverse complement strand
TTACTATGTTTTCCTTCGTTAACAACAAAATAATCTTTCTCCGTACCAAGAGTGGCAGCAATCTTCTCTTTCGGATTTTTATCCCAGTTATTTAAAATATCTGATGTCTTTACCTGGACAGTCTCTCTGGTTTTTACTTCTTCTTTCTTAAAGGCAGATTTAAGCAGATCTGTATCACTGCTTTTCATTGTAAGGGAGAAATCTTCCAGTTTGCCATGTTTATCCATTTCTTCCAGCATATTGAAGGTTATTGGATCACTCTCTTTAAGTTTTTCTCTGCCTGGCCCGTTGAACTGTTCTAATTTTTGAGCCAGTTCCTGCTTTACATAAAGACCTTTTTGAATTTTCTCAAGGTCACCTTTACCTGCAAGGTCCTGTACATAATTATATACATCCGGTCTGGATTGTTTCAGTTGTTCCATTTTAGAAGTATCTCTGTAACTGGTAATGGCCTCTGCAATTTCCCCTTCTGTTCCTTTAAATTTGCCTGTTGCTATATCCTCTTTTATTCTTTTTACCCCTTCATTATCAGATAACCTGAGATTATTAAATTTCTCCGGTTCATGTTCTTTCATATAATCCAGATATTTAACAGTTCCGGGATAATTTTTTTCCATATCCGCCTTTTTCTGACCGTCATTATAACTTTCAAGATTAAAAGCTTCTCCTGTCTTATCCAGGTTTGATTTCAGAGTTTCTATTTTTCCGTCACTTTCAAGGGTCTTCATTACTTCAAATAATTTCGGATCCTTAGTCTGAAGTTCTTTGCGGCCTTCTTCCGAATTGTAAAGCCTCATGCCTTCGGCAAAATATTCCTGTTTATTTGTACCAGAATAGTCGTTTGCAAAACCACCGGATTTTTTCTTTTCTTCATACAGTTCCTGCACCCTGTCGCCTACATTTATGACCCTGTCTCCTACTCTTATATTATCTTCCATCATGATTTTACTTTTATCCATTATATGGGCCATTTCATGGGTGGCAGTTCCTGTTACGGCTCTTTCTGCAAGTACTATCCTTGTTCCCTGTACAAAACCCTGGGTGCCTTTTTCATTACCTCCGAGAGAGATTATTCCTTTTTCTTTTGATGCTACAGTTATTGTTGTGCCTATGTTTTTAGCTTCTTCCAGTTCTTTAATCGAAATGGATGATTTTGCCAGTTCTTTTGTAACACTGGCTTTAGTAAGCATATCTTCCACAACACTTCCTGCCTTTGGAACTGTTCCTGCATACATACCTTCAACTATTTTAGCTTTTTTCATCTGTTCAGGTGTTAATTGCCTGTTAATATTTAAGGATACACCGAATTCCTGCCTCTTCGCATCAAGTTCCTGCCGGTAATGTATGTTTTCCTTCTCTTTCGAATGCAGTGCATGTTCAAGTCTGTTATGTTCCTGAACCCTTGAATCAATCCTGGATTCAAGATTATTTAAATTTTGTTTTATTGCTTTATATTCTTCCGATTTCGGTTCCAGGCTTTTCAGTCTGTTCTGCAGTTCCTGTCTTTCCTGTCTGAAACTGTTCATATCCGTGCTGTAGTTTTTGTTTTCTTTTTCTTTTTGCTCATGTAATCTGGATAGTTCCGCACCGGATGTTGCTACTTTTTTCTCCCTCTGCTTGAGCTCTTTTCTCTGTACTTCAGGAAGCATAGAAACCAGTTTCTGATATTCCTGTTTTGTTTCTTTAAGACTTGACTCATATTTTAGCTGTAGTTCCTGTCTTTTAGATTTCAGTTCCGCCAGTTTTGGATCTCCCTCTTTAAGGCCAGACATTTCTTTTGTAAGTTTATCTATGTCTTCTTTCAGACCGAGAGTTTTATTGAAGTCTTTACTGCATAATTTATTGGCTTCTTCAAGAGATTTCCTTGTTTCTTCCGACATACCTGACAGAATGGAAGTATCAAGTTTTATATCAGGTGTGGTCAGTTCTTCTATATGTTCATGACCCTGACCTTCCTGCACCGGTTGTTCTGAGTTTTTTTCTTCCTTTGTTTTCTTTACTTCTTTATCATTATTCCATATTGTATAAGGTTTCCATGTCTGTTCTGCTGGCTTTGGCTGCCATGTACCCGGCTTCCATGTATTACCGGGCCATGTGTTAGAACCCGTTGTATTTCCTGGATTACTGGTATCAGGTATTTCATAATTATCCGGAAGGTTCGGATACATACGTTTCAGAAGTAAAGATTTTTCTTCTTTAGTGAAGTTATATTTATCTAAAAGTTTCAGTCCCTCTTCCAGAGACATGGTTTTTCCTTTGTTTTTTTCCAGTTCCTGTTTTAAAAGGTTAAGTTTTTCCTGAGGTATCTTGCCTTTTAATTGTGCTGTCATCTGGTCGAAATTCTTAATTAATTTATCATCTACAGTTATTTCAGGATTGGTTTTCTTTGTACTTTTGTTACCTTCTATAAAATCTTTTTCACTCATCCCTATTTCTTTTGCCGCTCTTGCTGCCTGTTCTTTTGATAGACCGGAGTTCTGCAGATTTCTGATTAATTCATCTCTGGACATGGTTTTATTACCAATATCTTTTTTTACCTGTTCCAGTTTTTCCGTGCCTATCCTGCTGGCTGTGCCATTTTTAATAATGGTCTGAATATCTTCGTCTTTAAGATTAAAGTTTTTATTTTTCAGAGTTTCCTGTAATTCTTCCGTAGTGAGCATTTTATTATTTATGAGAGGTTTTATCTTTTCCAGTGTATCTGCAGGAATTTTACCTTTCAATTTTTCCATGTTTTTATCATCATAGGAATACCATGTTACATCTTTCAGATTATCCAGTTTGTTCAGTTTGTCTTTATCAATCGATATATTTCTCCATCCTCCAAGTATATTTTCTGTTTTATCTTTTACCTGTTCCCTTGATTTTTCTTCTTTATTTAATAATTTTGCGTCGCGGTATTCGCTGAGACTGTATCTGGATGCTTCATCTATTGTTTTTATATCATTTCCTGCAGCTTCAAGCAATTTAATGGCATTACCTGCCTGCTCCTTTACAAAAGGCTTATCGCTTAACCATGTACAGGTATTTTTATAGTTTTTTAATTTTTCGGAGAATTTTTCATTCTGAGTTTTTTCCTGATTTAACAGATAGTCAAACAATTCAGGGCTATTTTCATATAAATATTTACTCTTACTCTTATCCGAGTATAGATCTATTTCATTCTGTATATAATCTTTATTTATTGCTCCCTCTTTATATAATTTCCCGTCTTTATCCAGTTTTGACATATATGTATATATGCCTTTTGCCGGATCATCTGATTTAACCTCTTTGCCATTCTGAAGATCACTTAAACAGGTATAGAGTTCATTATTATTATTTTTTAATTCCGAGCCTTTTTTATAAGTAAGAAAATCGTTTGACATTTCTTCTGAAAGTTTACTCATATCTCCGGTAAGCTGACCTTTTTTCTCCATCTGTTCAAGGCATGCATATAATTTCGGATCCTTATCTTTTAGAGATAGTCTCTTATCATATGATTCCATTAGTTTTCCTGTGTCTTTTAAAGCTTCGTCCGATGTTTTTATACCGTTTTTCTCGAGTTCTTCCACATAGGCATATAATTTGGGATTATTCTGTTTTAATTCTTCCTTTTTCCTGGGATCTGCATCATAGTATGATTTCATACCATTTGTGAGATCATCTTTTAATGTGCTTTCCTTAGGTTTTTCTTTATTCTTTTCTTCCAGACTGTTCATATATTCGAATAATTTTGTATTTCCATATGCTTCTTTACCCTGAGCCATATTATTCTTTAATGTATCTTCCGTCAGGTCTTTTTTATCCGAGAGATAATCGTATAATTCGGGATTCTTTTTCTGAAGTTCTTCGAATTTCTTTACAGTATCATAATTATTTATTGCTTCTTCTCTTTCTTTTTTGGGCCCTTCTTTTAACTCGTTCAGGAGGCCTGCCGTAAAGATATTGTTCGTAAGATCCATTTTTTTGGAACTGTTTTTAAGTGTATCTATTTCTTCCTGTTTAAGTCCTAACTTATTTAAACTTTCTTCTGAGATTACTTTATCTTTTTCAAGTGAACTTTTTATGGAGTTATATTCTTCATCACTTAATTTTAATTCACTTTTTATAGTATCCAGTTTATTTAACAGACCTGCAGAGTTTTCCTGATTTAACTGCCAGATAGATACTTTTGATAGTTTGTCTGTAAGGGTATCTGTTGCTGTCTGAGTTCCCTCTCCTGCCTGCCCCAGAATGGTACCTACATTGTCTCTGGCTTTTCCGGCCTGTTCCAGAATATCTTTTGCTTCACTCAGTTTCCCCTGTTTCTCAAGATTCTGTAACATACTGTATAGATCTCTGTCTTTTGTTTCAAGAATTTGCTTCCCTTCAGGGCTGCTGTATAGCTTTAAACCTTCTGCAAAATATTCTTTCTTATTTTCCGCAGAATAGGCTGTCGCAAAATCTCCGCCACTTTCTTTTTTGTTGTTATATAACTGCTGTACCTTGTAATCTACATCCATAATGCCATAGTTGTCCATTATATGACCTGTTTCATGAATTGCAGTTCCTGCAGGAGCATCTTTTGCCAGCACTATTTTTGTCCCCAGAGCAAATCCTTTTACATTGTTACTCTCTCCGCCCATAGAGGTTATATCTGAGGTGACTGTTATAGTTGTTCCTATTTTTTTTGCATCTTCCAGTTCTGTCCAGGCAATTTTGGAATTTGCCAGTTCTTTAGTTACCTTTGCTTCTGCCATGATATCTTCAAAGGAACTGGTTCCAGGAGGCACCATACCTGTATACATACCTTTAACCGCTTCTGCCTTTTTTTCTGAAGCATAGGTAGATGGGTTGGAATTTTTAGAAATAATCTCTATTTCATTATCACTGAATCCTTTTTCTTTCAGAATATTTGTGAGACTTTCTTTTGAAAAATCATTGTTTTTAAGTGATTCTACAAATTTTATCTTATCGTCAGCTTTAAATTTATCACTATCCGATAACTGTCCTTTCAGACCTTCAAGGGTTTTATCATTTACTTTATAAGATTCCTGGAGATCGACTAAATTCAGACCCACTCCGTACTCTTTTCTTTTTCCGTCCAGTTCTTTTCTGAGGCTAATAACTTCCTGCTCTTTGTTATAGAAAGTATCCTCAAAGTCATTGTGAGCTTTAACGCGCCCATCCATTTCCTTCTTGAAACTATCAAGTTCCAGACCGATTTTCTTGTATTCTTCGGAATTTTTGTCCAGCGAAGCGAGTTTATCGGTCAGTTCCGTATATTTGACCTTTCCGTCGATCATGTAGTTATTATACTCTTCTGCTTCTTTCTTCTTACCTTCTGTATTTAATTTATAAAGTTCCTGTGAAGATATGGCAAGAGCTTCTTCCTTTTTGCGAAGTTCTTCCTTCTGGCCTTCAGGGAGCTGTGCCATCATGCTGTCATAGCTCTGTTTCGCCTTTGATTCGGCAGTGGTACAGGTCTGCTCCAGTTTACTCTGCTGTGCCTGAAGTTCTGCCAGTTTCTGTTTGCTCGCAGGATCTGTTGCGCCTTTCTGCTTTAATTCATTGATTTCACTATTCACTTTATCGAGGCTCTCTCTTGCCACAAGAGCTTCTTTTGCATCTTTTTCACAGTTTTTCCTTGACTCATCCATATAGGTCGCAGAAACATTTTTAATGTCATTTACTGCATTTGCGGGATCATTCTTGTTTATAGCCTTTCCGCTCATCTTAAATCTTTCCAGATCTTCCGTTCTGGAATCCATGGCTATGGCCAGTTTTGTTTCCTGGCTTTTTGCTATATCTTCTGTTTTGTTTTTATCCGTCCCCACATCTGCCACATACATAGAATCTACCATGCTGTATTTCTTCTTTAAATCTTCAATATACTGTGGCGCCGGTTCCTGACCGTTATTGGCTTCTTTATATTTCTGTTTTGCACTTTCCAGAAGTGTTGAAGGTATTTCTGCCGTATTAATACCTTTATTTTTACTGTCTGCCTGTCTGAGTCCTATATATTCCTGTTCTTTTTTTGAAATGCCTGTCTGAACCTTTTTCTCATTATCCTGGATGTATGTAAGTTTTTCTTCTGCCTTCTTATACTGTGCTTCAATAGATTTTTTCTTCTCTTCGCTCAGGGTGGGATCATTTTTTTCCTGCTGAAGTTTTGCTACTTCGTCTGCCATGCCTGTTGAAGTAATTTCCTTTGAACTTTTAGTTACCAGTTCGAGTTCTTTTTCGTTTAATCTGTTTTCCAGTGTTCCAAGGCGGTATAATCTGTCTGTAGAATTTATAATGGAGAGTTTGTTCCTGTAAGTCTCTTTGTAGGCAATATCTGTAATCGTATTAATATCTTCTTTTTTAAAGCCTTTTTCTGAAAGCATTTTTCCTATTTCTTCTTTTGAATATCCGTTGTCTTTTCTGGCATCTGCCAGTTCTTTAAGGGTTGCCATGTTTTCCGTAGAAATTTTCTTGCCCAGTCTGTCCATGGCACCTTTATTAAACCTTATATCTTTTTCCCATTCTGCCTTTAAAGATTTTTTTGATTCGTCACTGATTTCATACCAGTTTCCTTTGTTAAAATGGTATAAATCTTCAAGGTTCTCTTCTGTTTTTTTCAGTTTTTGTTCTACTTCGGCAGGGGACATAGATTTTGCTATTTCTTCATAGTTTTTTGCTGTTATCCCTGAAGGTGCACCGGTTCCTTCCGGACTGTCAGCAGATTTTATCCCATGGATTTGTCTGTAATCAGGGAAATTGCTATGTACCTTTCCTGTCATGATTTCTTTTGATTTATCCGGATATAAACCTGTTTGCTGGGGATAATTCTGACTATCACTCTGATCCTGATAAAGTCCTGCCCCCTGAATATAATTTCTGTAAATATTTCCAAAGGGAGTTTCAGATTTATTCTGCATAAAATCTCTTCTTGTAAGTTCTGTTTCAATCATTGAAGGATCCAGTTCTTTAGTTTTTCGTTCTCCTGAAGCAGGTATCATACCGGGGAGAGATTTTAATGCTTCTTCTCTTTTTTGATTTTTATTTTTAAGATATTCCAGCAGTTTTTCTTTATTATCTTCACGTGGTATAAGAGGATTAAAGAAATAATTTATTTTGTTTTCTTTTCCGTCATGTTTATAATTTTTACTTTTCCTGCCTGCTTTTTCCTTTGTACCCGAATTCTCCTGGCCTTTTATTTCTTCTTCCATGGGGAGATTATCACTTTTTTTTGTTTCTTTCTCATTTAGACCAGGATTTATAAGAGCTTTCATTTCTCCTGTAACAAGATTTGCGAGTATTCTTTGTTCTCTTGTAACAGGATAGCTCATGGCAGGGTCTGATGATGCAGGAGCAGCAGTAGCTGTTTTTAAGAGAAGTTCTTTCAGATCCAGTGTCTGGTTTGTTCCCTGCCCTGAAAGGGACGCCAGCTCTTTTTTTAATTCTTTAAAGGTAGTACGTAAATTAATCAGAGTTCCTTTTGAAAAAATGGCCCCTTTATCCGGGCTTTTTATTCCTTTTTCTTCGCCCTTTTCTGTCTGAACTGTGACGGAACCTGTAGTTTTTTTACTTACACCTGTCTGTTCATGAGTCTTCTTCTCTTCTACAGTTTTTTCTTTACTTTTTTTATTTTCCCCTGTTCCGCGTTGCTTTACTTGAGCTTTCTGACGCCCCTCCTTTCTGATGTCTTTTTTACGGGTTTCATGGTGGCTGAATTGCTTTTTTTCTAATTCCTTTTCTTTTTTATTTCCTTCCCTGTTTCCTGTTTGTTCTTCTGACTTATTTTTTGAAAGATCTTCAGTCTTTTGCTGAACCTGCTGCTGACTTAATACAGGTCTCAGATTTAT